>JAKBSB010000016.1 GCA_021845155.1 Thermoplasmata archaeon | reverse complement strand
CTCCATGCCTGGCAATAATATATCGTGACCGGTTATTCTGCATTCCTCCAGTGATTGCAAAATAGAAAATAAATGGTTTGTAGTTTGCAAAAAAGAAAGTGCTTAATTATGGGTATCTGAGAGCCCAAGCCAGAACTTCTGCTCAAGGTCGAGAATTCCCTCTGCACCTTTCATGAATTTCTCCCTGGCAACCGGGTCATTCTTATGTTGTCCCAGAACATCTTCCATGGCCTCTTCGTGATGCTCCTCAAGTTCCCTGTGGAATGTGAAATACCTTATGTCCATATTCTTATACTCAGGATGTTTCTCAGTCCAGACCTTGAAACCGGCCAAAATCTTGTCCCACATCGGTATAGCCATGTTCTCCAACCCGAATTCTGCCCCCAGTGCCTCATAGTAATCTGCGCCAAAATAGTTCCTCATTCCATCCAGCCATGCCTTTGTGGTCTTCAGCTGTTTTTTCTTTACGAGATCGGCCGGTTCATAACCCAGGCTTCTGAGATATTTCCTGTAGAGCAGTTCATGTCTCTTTTTCGGGTCCATGTCTCCAAGCTCCGAGACTAGTATCGTGGTGAGGTTCGCGGCATCATTCTCGTCCGGAGTGTTAACAAGAAGGGTTGACAGAATGGCAGGCCATTCCCTTGTAAAATGATAAAACTCAACACTGAACCGCCTAAACTCCTCCTCGCTAATATCGCCCCTTGAGAACCTGTCAATAAAATCGTTTCTAGTTGCGCTGTGGGCCTTGACAAAATTGTATGTCTTCTTGTAGAAATCTTCACCCTGTGATACTTCCATTTTTACACCATATATACATTAAAAAAATACTATTTAAGGTTATCCAATGAGGATCTGCCACTAAGTCTCACGGTTCAGTCAGCCTGTTCAACATGAAAAATAGGTCGGTCATTCATCTACCTTTCAACCTTGTAATAATACTGCTGCCATTTCATATTGTCCCTTAAAGTTATGGAATATCAGATCCGTAACAATTCAGATCACATGTCCAAAACCAAGTGCAGCCACCACTATGCTAATAACATAACCTATCACCAGTGCAAGAAATCCTATTACGAAACCTATTGATATCCTTGTTCTGAACATTGATCCGAAAAGGGCGCTCAAAAGGATTATGTCTATTACCAGTCCGACTATGAGTGCAAATTCACCTAGCACTGAGGCAAAAAACTGGGTGAAAATACCCACGATGAAGATTATGATTGCAGCAAACAGTGCTGCCACAACTGCTTCACCACCTGAAACACTTTTTCCCACTATTATCCTGGCTGAAACATATAAAGCCAGGGAAATGATTATCCAGTCTATTATCAAGGAAATCAGCGAATTGGAGATATAGACTCCTGTTATCGTCGTCATAATTGAATTAATCCAACACCTGAATTTATTGATAATGAATTATTAATATATATGATGAAAAATCAACGTTAATGGGGAAAATAGTGTACAGAAAATAGAATAACCTGGTTTCCAGACAATATTTAATGGAAATATTTCCTGTTTTTTTGCAGGTAATTCCCGGGGATTGCATTACCACCGGAACATTATTTCCTCCTTAAAATATAAGAGACAGCAAGAGCCCCAACTGCAATGCCGGCAACAGTGCCTGCTGCAATGTATACGTACCCTATCAGGGGAATGGCAGAAGTCCTCTGGAACACAACATTAACACTGGATCTTGAATAATTAACTGAAATCACACCACCAGGCACATTGTTATAACCGGCAATCCCGGAAACAGAGTATGTGTAGTTCCCGTTTGTTACATTTGTTATTTCGATGGTGCTCGATGTGGACGAATAGGGAGTGCCGTTGAAGTCAACAGTCCATTTGTGTCCGCCGGGAAGTCCGGATTCAGTGAATAAAATGGTGTATGAACTGACTAGAGAATTGCTGTATGCATAATTTATGTTTATTACCTGGTCAGGTGTTGTGACTGAAAATACCGGAACATCAGTGGCATAATACCCATAGGCGTCCTGCGGGAGTATCTCATACGATCCCGGAGTTATGTAAAATGAAACATTGCTCTCCGTTGAAATGAACCCCTGGTCGACACTGGGTATGGAGAATCCCCACAGTGTTCCGGCAGGCAGCCCTGATTCAGTTACTGTAAGGTTGTACAGTTCGGAATATGCAACTGTCATGTTTATTGTCGGTCCATGAACAACAAAATCTCCGCTGGGGTTTGCAAGAATCCCCTGGTAAAGTTCCGGTGCAAACTCAACCTGTTTTGAGATCAGGCCAATGCCTGACAGGCCGTATGTTCCATTTGGCAGATATATCTGTGTCCCGGCGCTGTCTGTGGAATATATGGCGTTGTTTATGTCAAAATAGCCCTTGACGCTGGAGGGAAGTCCTGTGTCATTGACTGTTACTGAATAACCGTACATTGTAAGTGGTGCACTGTCGTATGCATAATTTATGCTTCCGTTGAACAGGTTCTGGCCGTTGAAGGCAAGCCCCACTCCAGATCCGTTATAAGGCTGTGCCCCGTTCCCGAAATAGTTGTAATAGTAATTTCCACCCTGGTAAGTGGAGGGAATGGCGCTTCCGGTCAGGTTAAACCCATCCACCACTCTATATTTTCCCGTACTGGATCTTGTTATATTGAACATGTTGTGGTAAGTCACGCTGAGACCGGTATACAGGTTTCCCACTGAACCTTCAAGGCTGACAACTGGAATTGTTGTGTCAAATATGTTGTTATATATTGTATTCCCGGAACTTGCAACTATAAGTCCAATTGGAGCGAACCCAAAAAGGGAACCGGGAGCTATGATGCCGTAATTGGTGAAAGTGTTGTTCCACACATAGTTCCCAGAATTAGTGGCGTTGTTGTTATATATCAGGACACCGGATCCCTGGCTCATTATGTGGTTTCCGTCAACAAGACTGTTCGAGGTATTCCATAACATAAGGTCTGCAACAGGCGGAATGTTGTATGCAGTATAATTGGTGTAAGTAACGGATGAGAACCATCCTGACAGCGTGTTGTTTGTTACAACTATATTTGAGGAATTGTAGAAAACCATCTGGAGGTAGTTCGTGGGGGCCTCACCAAATGATTCAACCAGGCCCGGGAGAAGTGTGCTGTTGTAGCTTATCTGGAATGCAGGAGAATCTGTACCTCCTGAAAAACCCTCAAAAACAGAAACTGCAGTTGTACCGGAAACCATGATCCCAGTGAAAACCGGGTAAATATAGTCATCCACCTGTGAAAAAACACTGCTCAACTGGTCCGGCACAGTTATACCCGCATTCCTGTAATATGACTGTCCCGCAATCACGTACGGATCAGCGGATGTTCCGTCTCCTTTTATGCTTATATTCCTGAGCTGGGAATTTCCGGATGCATAGAGTGGAGTGTATAATCCTGTATTGTTATTTACTGCAAGACTGATAGCTCCAATATCACCTGCCTGACCTACCTTCAGGTCTATCCCAGTTTCATAAAAGGGGTTATGGAAACTCATCATCGCTTCCAGGGAAAAGTTCCCCGGTGATAACTGGAAGTTGAATGTGCCGTTCAAATCCGCTGGTGACCACTGGGCAGTTCCATTGTTCAGGTTGTTGCCTTCATTGATAAACAGGAAACCGTTTGAAGGTTGAAGCTTGCCGGAAATTGTCACATGGCCTGGATTGTTTGAGATATTCCACAGACCTTCAATAAAGGATGGCCCGGTATTAAGATGAGCAACATTACCGGAATAGTATTCACTGATCCCCACGGAAGTCTCCCCAGTTTCTGACCCTACATCATAAGCCGAGGGAATATACCGGTATGAGGGCCCACCCAGTGGGATATATTTCATGGTCATTGTGGCATTTATGTTGCTGAAATCAGCTATTGAACCTCCGCCCTCGCCACCCAGGATAAGCTCTGCATCCATGGGTATGAAACCTGTTCCTGTGAGTTGCGTTCCGCTAACGGCAAAGTTTGCCTCCCCGGCTTTTATTGCGGAATTGCCTCCAGTTGAGTTGAACTCAACACGGTCATAGGACCCACTCTGTGCCATAACCTTGCCGCTTGAGGTTGTATTAACTATGGTGTAGTTGAAAAAGACGGTATTGTAGCCGCCTATGTTTGTTGTATTCAGGTACAGATGAAGAGTGAAAGGGAAATTCACGGTAAAGGTGGGACCTACGTCATAATAATAGACTCCCGGAACAGCTGTCCCGTTTCCGGAGTGAAACTCATTTCCCTGAATGACCGCCGTTGGTGATGAAAAATTCCAGATATTGTCTATGAAAGTGAGCTGGTGTGTCATTGTTGAATAGTCCACCACATTCTGTGTCCAGTACTGGTATCCCCTCTGTCCGTAGAGTGTCACATTATTCAGCACAGCATTGAACTGTATAGAAAATGTATGGACAGCGTCCCCGTCCATATACATCTCATTTGCCGATTTCATTGTGAGGTTTGCCTCAAAGCTCCTTGTGCTGTAGCTCTGCGGTTCCAGATTTCCAGTGCTGTTGGAAATGCCATAACTGGCTATCCCCATGGGAGCAGGAGCATTAGTATATGAAGGAAGGTAAATATATCCGTTTCCTGTATTTGGCTTCACATCATAATTTGGCGGAAGCTTGGCAGCAGAAGGTATATTCAAAGAATCCAGCCTCGACATGACAGTATCTCTCATGGAGGTCCAGTTTGTGCCGTTGTTATCAGAAGGAGCTGAACTGTTCAGTTCAGGACTTACATAATTGAGATCGCTGGAATTTCCCGTGTTTGAGGCAGTATCATTTGCGCTTACCGCAACTCCATTGACTGATGTATTATGGTTATCCGGCTGGGGGAAACCAGCCACAAAGAATGAACCGATCACGAATGCGCTTACGACAATAGCCAGAAAGATAAATTTCCTCCTGTTTGACATGGCTCCAAAAGGCAAATAAACGTATTAAAGTGTTTTGGAACAGTTGTGTTCAATATTGAAGTGTGATAATCAGAACCCCTTTTATTGCGAAACAACATTACATGTTGTATCATGGACGAAACGGTTCAATTAATGGAAAAATTCAATGGTGATCTAGTAAAGTGCAGGAAATGCCCAAGGCTTGTGGAGTTCAGGGAAACTGTTCTTTCAGGAGTCCGGAAATACGAAGGGCAGGAATTCTGGCGAAAGCCTGTTCCCGGTTATGGGGATATCAATGGAATGATCCTGATTGTAGGTCTTGCTCCTGCAGCATCCGGTGGAAACCGTACGGGACGGGTATTTACAGGCGACAAGAGTTCGGACTTCCTTGTCTCATCGCTTTATGAAGTTGGACTGGCAAGCAGGCCTGAAAGCGTCAGGAAGGACGATGGGTTGGTCTATTACAATACTTATATAACTGCCCCTGTAAAGTGCGTTCCACCTGATAACGTACCCCTGCCCCAGGAGGTCCGTAACTGTGCTCCATATTTCCATTTTGAGTTGAAAAACATGAAGAACCTTAAAACTGTGCTTGCACTGGGACAGTTTGCATTCAAGGCAGTCCTTAACTATTATTCTTCTGAAGGAATCAATATCCGTGGACTGAAGTTCAAGAACGGAGAGTATGTAACTTCAGGAGATGTAAAGATTTTCTGTGCTTTTCATCCCAGCCCACGGAATGTAAACACTGGAAAACTCAGCAGGGAATCATTCATAAAAACATTGAGGAAAGTTAAAGATTCTACTGGTATGGCATGAATGCCTCTGAACATGTCTCCATTATCCTGTCTTCCATGGATTCCATATATTCTATTTCCGGCACGGAAATTTCAGGTGAAAGCGATAAAGTATACAGGTGGCCGTCTCTGTAGAACTGGTAAAGCGCAGGACCGGAATCTTTCCGGAAGGCATATTTCCTGTTCTCTTCCATGATGAAACTGTCAAGAAGATAACCCTCCTTCCTCATCCTGTAATAAGAATGTTCAATACTGTTTGGATATGTGCAGTAGTCAATCCATGAGACCTTGGTGAAACAGTCATTCTCCAGCACAATTACCCTGTGGTATTCCTTATTGCCGAAATTGCCTGTTGATGAGGCCAAAAGCGGGAGATTCCCTATTCTCATCTCAACTTTTGGAGGGGCGCTTTTCCAGGTCATTCTGGATATTCTTTCGTCCTCATACCATTCTCCGTGTTTTCCGGAGGCAAAGAATGATCTTCTGTGGAAAGGGAGGCTGCAGTCAAAAAAAGTTCTTTCATAAGGACGAAGATCCTCTGCAAATTCCCGGAAAACATGAATGGACGCAGGAACTGTGCTCTCAATCTCTATCTGTGTCCCTTTTATGTTCATGGAGGCAGAATCATTCCCCCTGTAGTTTTTTCCGTAGAACATGATCCCATTTTTTGTAATTGCATGTTCAACCGGGGAATATGTTCCAATGAAACTGCTGAGCAGGCTTTTTGGAAAACCTGTGTAAAACCAGTCCATAAAGAACTCTTTGATCCTGAGCCTGATACCGCCTGATGAAGAAAAATAGCGGAGGGTATCCCATTTTTTGTCCCTAACTCTCAGGGTCATGTCCATGCAGTCAAGCTTGCCCGGGATGAAAGCCATAAATCCCAATTTTTCATTACCCATGGCAGCAAGAGTTTCATCACTGTTCAGAATCACATTAAAGCATGAAATCTGTATTCTTAAACAATTTCATTCATAAAACTGATAAATATCCTCACTTCACCGGCAATTCCGGATGGTTGTGCGTCAGGTCCTAATTCAGTGAAAACTTGGAATTGCAGGTTTCATGTTGTATTTTATTAATTATAGTAAATACATCGAATTAAGTATATGACTATTGTGATGCAATAATTCCTAGAGGCCTTATATTATAAAATTTTTTTTAAATAGATCTGTTTCGGTAACCGTACGTGGCTTTAAAAAAAATACGGTCAGTTCCGGCTGACAATAACCTCAGGGAAAGCAACACGGTCTGTTCGGATCATAGTGAAGAATCTATCCGGGAACCCTACAATATACTGGGTGTATAACCAGTCAGTTACTACATCGCACAATCAGACAATGTGAAGTGCTCATCTGATGATCTCAAGTGAAATACTGATCGTTGGACTGGTTGCCCTGATGGTGATCCTTATGGTGTATGTGGGGAGGGGAAAAAGAAAAAGCTGAAAATTGACTGATGACACAATTATTATTTTTTTGAAGATTTTTAGAAATAAATATAAGCCGTATTGCAGATTATGTGTCATGAATTCATCAATTGTGGACAGTGATCTTGAAGAGTACATGATAAGAACAAGACGGTATTTTCACGAAAACCCTGAACTGAGTACAAGGGAGACTGAAACGGCCGGGAGAATCGAGGATGAACTAAAATCCATGGGACTGAATCCGGTAAGGGTTGGAAAGACCAATATTTATGCGGATATAAAAGGGATGTATCCGGGGAAGATGGTCGCAATAAGGGCTGACATAGATGCTCTTCCAGTTACTGAGGAAAATAAGGTAGATTACGTTTCCAAGAATAAAGGAGTAATGCACGCGTGCGGACATGATTCCCATATCACCATGGTTCTGGGAGTTGGAAAGCTTTTGACTAAATATAAGGATTTTAAGGGGACTGTAAGGCTGCTTTTCCAGTCTTCAGAGGAATTACCCCCGGGAGGGGCAAAGGAACTCATAAATGGCGGTGCACTGAAGAACGTAGATTTTGTCGTCGGACAGCACGTTGAATCAAGGGTTCCTTCTGGTTATGCAGCTGTCTTCTACCATGAGGCAATGGCAAATGCCGACGAATTCAGAATCAGGATACATGGGGTGGGAGGGCATGGTTCTGCACCACAGGAGGCTGTGGATGCACTGATTGCCGCCACACAGTTTGTCAACCTTGCGCAGACCATTGTTTCAAGAAAAGTAGATCCCTACATGCCCGCAGTAGTAACGGTGGGAACACTCAATTCAGGTTACAGGTACAACATAATAGCAGCACATGCAGAGATGACAGGGACAGTGAGGACATTTCACAAAAGCGTCCAGGATACAATAAGAAAGGAGATTGAACAGATATTGAAAGGAGTATGCGAGGCAACACATACCAGATATGAATTTGAATATATTGAAGGCTATCCAGCCCTCATAAACCATGAGGAAGTTTCAAAAGTTATCGAAGAGGTGACCCAGGATGTTCTTGGAAAGGACAAAGTCCTTCACCCGAATCCCTCCATGGGTGGTGAGGATTTCGCGTACTATCTCCAGGAGAAACCAGGGGCTTTCTATTTTCTGGGGGTTGGAAATGAGAAGAAAGGTATCGTTAGCCCGCAACACAGTCCAACATACGACATAGATGAAGATGCAATGAAATACGGGACTGAGATACTCTACAGGACAGCAGTGCGCCTGCTTTCCAGGTAAGCATTGAAAATTGTTGAATATAATGGTTTAAATACTCCTACCTAACCTGCTTTCGGTATCTGTGATCAGCACATATGCTGGCAAGAGAGCGTATGCCCTTGTGTGTTGCTTAGGGGAATAAGTAATACTGGTGGCTAACTGGAATTCATGACCGTTGACCATAATTATGCATCCAGATTCCTGGGTAATGTAAGGGATAGTAAGTTGAATCCTCTGTTGTTTCCAGGAATTTGGCCAGAAATCCCATTAACACTTAGATAAATCTTGAACTAAGGTTCGTTATAAATGCACCCTAAAAGTGTAGAATCTTTGGAAAGGATGTTGTCCCGTCTTCATATATCCCAAATATTTCCAATGCAATTAAGCGATATGAACGCAGTTGAATCAGAAAGAAAAAAGTTCATTGTATACTCCAACTTCGGAACTTTAATTCACGCGGGCATCAGAACTTAACAACGAAGTTGAAATATACGTATTCTCCAAGTGAATTATCATCTGATGTTCCTAAGAGATTATGAGGCGAAGCTGATTTGCTTTGCAATGGGGGAGGCGGTGGAAGAA
This sequence comes from Thermoplasmata archaeon, assembly GCA_021845155.1. The sequence goes on along the minus strand of JAKBSB010000016.1, from coordinate 4,793 downwards.
GTGTTGTGGAGACGGTAAATGGATCAGTATAATTAACCCCTAAATAATAAGAGACCTCGTTTGAAGGATAAAGCTTGAGGGGTCCAGTGGAAACATTATCACGCAGCAAAGTGCCCGGATTATTTGTTGTCTGCCAGTTATGATCTATATAAACTACAAGGTCGGATGTAGTGTTGTTGACGTATGACGACCCCATTTTTGCATACTGAAATATCTCAACCGTCAAATTTCCAGTATAATTTGCATTGTTCACCAGTTCCAGAATATTCCAGAAATAATGTGTTGTAGACTCATTCCAGTTGACGTGAACACGGAGTAACCCAGTGAAATTATAATAATTATTTGTTATGGTTCCATTCTCGACACTCCATTCGAAAGTGGTTGCCTTATAGGTGACATTGGGAGTTGTAATAACTGTAATAGGTGGAGTAAGAAGGTGTCCTTGAGCCATCACTGTCCCTGTAACAGCCACATCGGCTGTAGAAATGGAAGGGGAGATAACAAAAAATACGGCTGTGGCTAATGTTATGAAAATAACCACATACGTTTTCGCACTGTTTTTCCCCATACGGGTCGTGATTATTTTCTTAATATTAAAGCGTTATGAATTTATAAACCATACCTTGTGATAAGCAAAATAATCGGGATTTCATGGTAAAATTTAGTAATTATTCAGGATTGCTACTTCATGAACTTCCGGAACCACGTGTTTTTTGTTTCCAGCCTGTTGATCATGTTTCCCGGCTTGCCTGCTCTTGCATGTTCGTGCCCATCCCCCTGGTACCTTACAAGTTCTGTTTCAACCCCATTCATCTTCAGGCCAACAAACATCTGCTCTGCCTGTTCTATTGGGCATCTGTAGTCGTTCTCACCGTGGATGAACATGGTAGGGGTCCTGGCATTCTTGATCTTCATGATTGGAGAAGCTTTCATAAGTTTCATAATGGATTCCTCTGTCCATGGATCCTCGACATTCATGTAAACTGCGTTGAACCAGAATCCTATATCGCTTGTTCCGCACATGCTCACAAGATTTGAAACACATCTTTCACTTATAGCAGCCCTGAAATAGTCATTCTCAGTAATCATCCAGTTAGTCATGAATCCGCCGTATGATCCTCCTGTAATGGCAAAGTTCCCCTTTATTCCCGTTAATTCTTTGCCCTTCTCTATGAAGCTGAAAATATCATCAGCAGGCCCCTTTCCCCAGTCTGCAACACATCCGGCAGAGAACTCCTCACCGTAACCTGCACTGCCTCTAGGATTGCAGAAGAATACGTTGTATCCCTGGCTGAAGAAATACTGGAACTCTATCATGAAGCACTCTCCATATGCCATATGCGGCCCTCCATGAACAAACAGTATGCTGGGGTCATCCTCTCCATGTTTCATAACCCAGCCCTCTACATTTCCCGATTGAACCTTCAAGCCCTTCACGCCCTTGAACTGGGGGTTGGGATCATATTCGGAATTCTGGAACACAAGCACGGAAGGCTTTTCCTGTGAACTGTATATATATGCAATTTTTCCGTTATCAACGTGAAAATCCTGGATTGCAAATTCACCTGTGACAATTTCCTTCACCTTCCTGTCAGTGTACCTGTACAGTGAGGTTGTTCCTCCATTCTGTCCGCAGCAGTACAGTCCGTCATCCCAGAACATTCTTTCTCTTGAACCGAGGAAAAGATCTGAAATTACTGATCCGTTTCCGGTATAGTTTCCTATTACTGCCGGTTCCTTTTTTATTCCGGGAAAAAGCCTCTTCTGTGCCCATGGCTTAATACCCTCCCTGTGCCCCGAATATGCAATATCTCCGTCAGGGAGGGCAGCCATGGAGTTCACTATGCCTTTTCCTTCCGTAACTTTTGCAAGCTGATGAGTTGATGGGTCCATCTCATAGATGTCACTCAGCCCGCTATCATTGCCTTCGTTGGTTATTGTCACCCACACCCTTCCATTCTGTACAGACAGATCGGTGACATCGTAATCACCGCCCAGGATCTTTTCAAGTTTCTCCCCGAATATGAACAGGGATTTCCTGTTTCTTATGAGTCCCCTGCCGTCAAATCTGTAATTCAACCTCATTGCAGTAAATGGTTTATCCTCAGGTGCATCCTCAATTCCTGTCACAAGAAGGCCCTGCCCAAACTTCTCGTATTTTTCGATCTTCTTCAGTTTAAAAAGTTCGAGGGGTTCACTGCTGTTTTTAATCAACATTATGCTCTCAGAGTTTTCACCGGACTTTATGTAGTAAAGATAATCGGGACCTGCAAGAGGGGTTCTCTCCTTTCCCCCGAATGTGAGTCTTTCAGGTTCTTTTTTTCCCTTCTTAAGGACAAATATGGAGCTTCTGTATTCATCAGCCTCGATCCATTTCATGGTAAAAAAAACAGATTCGCCATAAATCAGGGGTTCTCCCAAAACTTTTATTGAATAAGAATCTCTGGGTTCCATAATCAGGATTGCCATGTTTTTCTATAAAAGTTTGCATCAGGTCCGGAGAACTGCATCAAAACGGAATACGCATTTCACTTCCGAAGTTATCTCCGATTCAGGAACTGTATTGATCTTGCGACTCGGATGCCAGGCCGTAGCTTCCGGGATCTTCCCTGAATCTGTCAGTTCTGATCTGGGCGGTTTCTTCTGGATTTATGCTGAAAACAGTCATATGATCTGAACCGCACATGTATTCCCTTATTTTCGATCCGAAATCAAACCTGTAAGGTTCCACAGCAATGGAGTTTCCAAGGAAAGGTTCTGAAATTGAATTCACTGATATGATTGGAACCCTGTTCTCCAGCGACCTTGACCTGATATACAGGTGCCACATATCAGTGAATCCTGAGTGAATAAGTGACGGGTTCACAATTATGTCGCATCCTTCAGATACAAGTTTCTTGGCATAATATGGAAAATCAATATCGTAGCATACTGCAATTCCCAGTTTCATGGTTCCAATCTGGAAAGATCTTATTTCATTGCCTTTTTCATAGGTTTCATTCTCATTTTTGAACAGGGAGATTTTTCTCTGCCAACCAGTGAGCTGCCCCTTATAGAACAGTGGTGCCGCATTGTAGACCTTTCCGTTTTCCCTTAGTGAAATGCTGCCTGGAACAATTGTGCAACCGGTTTCTTTGGAAATGTTCCCGAGAACTGACATAAGATCATTATAATCGGCAGAACCCATATCGATCACGTCCTTAATCCATTTCTCAGGCATTACTATCAGGGTGTTGCCGGTAAACTCTTCCTTATGTAATCCATTGAGATGCATGATGGCATTTTTAAGGTTCATTCTTTCAGTCTGGTAAACAACTATTTTCATGTATGCACAACAGGAGTGAAATGCATGGCAGATGAATAAGATTATCATGGACAGGATTCAGAATTCATAAAAATTAAAGAGCATGAATTATATCAATATTTGTGGATACCCTGGAATCACTCCTTGCAAAAAAATTCGATGTTATGAACAGACTTGGAAATGGGATGATAATCTCGTTCTGTTCATGGATTCCAGATCTGGGCAATATCCGGGAGGAGAGCATAAGGAGCATAGACAACATTGGCAAGGAGGTTGGTTTCTCGTATGAAATAATAGTATCCGGAGGAATAAGACATGTTCCTGAAAAAGAGGAAAGGCACCATCTCATGCGTATGTTTCCGGAACTGAGTGAAGTCGTTCTGGAAGATAACAGGAGTGGTCATGGAAAAAATGTTTCCTTTGAAAACAGTGCCGGGAAATTCATAATAATGTTTGACGCTGAAACCTCATATAACCTTAATCTGGCAGACATGATCCATAATTTTATCCTGTCGGGGATCAAGAAGATGGTTTTTTCTCCTCTGGTAATAATACCAAGAATGATAATAAATGAGGTTGGAAGATGGAGGGAACTCACTGACGGGGAGGACATTGATTTCTACACAAGAGTTGTGCTCTCCTACGGCGTTCTTGCATTTCCGTTCAGCGGTTATGGAAAGGGAAAAGGAACTTTCACATTACCGTCTCCTGAATACACAGGAAAAGTCGGTGCTGGACTGAAGGAGAAAATCATCCATCTGAGGGACCATATAATTGGCTGCAGTTACTCCCCAGGTGATATACGGTCTTTCCTTAATTCCAGCAACAGAAAATCCACGGTCAGGAATACTGCATTGTACGGCGTAGCATATGCACTCTCAAGAATATCAAGAATAAAACCATTCAGGTTTGACCGAAACAACTACCTTGTGGTGCTGGAATCCCTCCTGGAATCACTGGTGCTGAAAGAATACACGAGAATCGACACCACAGACATGCCCATAAGGTTCAGGATGTCAGATACTCAGATATCATATCTACGGGAAAAAAGCAAGCTTTACAGCAACATAAAGGATTCAATTGTGGAGTATGGATTATTCTCCAAGTGTGACGAAGCCTGATCCGGGAAGGATATTTTCAATAATTGCCAACTGGCGTTTGAGGTGGAACCAAAAGAATGGTATTTTTATATTGCAATCAATAAGTTCATGGGAGCAGGCAACATGGAATTCCCCTGTTCAGGCATGCACAAATCCTGTTTTCCAGAAATAAACGGGCTTGAACTGTATCTGTAAAATCAATTCTGGTCGGTGGCAACCATAATCCATCTGATGACAACAGGTTGTTCATTATGCTAATAAGTACATTAACGGGTCTAATTACCTTTAGTTCAATATGATGGCGTAAAGGGAAAAGTATACTTATTCCGTAATAAGTTGCAGATGCAAAATTTCCCACACATGGACTTATGCCAAATTTATAATATCCT
>JAKBSB010000272.1 GCA_021845155.1 Thermoplasmata archaeon | reverse complement strand
ATAGGAAAAAAGTGAATCTCCAATTGTTGAGGTTGTTCCCTCATGAATATGGCCAAAAGCCAGGTAGGAAAAATTGCCGGGTATCTCCTCTTTCCTTATTTCACATGCTTCATCAATAAGTCCAAATCCAGTAACACCCTGATGCGATATCAGTACCGAATTCTTCTTCCCTTCTGCTGCTATTGAAGCTTTCCTGTACTCTTCAGGCAAATTGTCCCTCCGTATTCCTTTCATGTTGGAGATGCCACCCAGGAAGAGGGTTTCGCCATTTATTTCAAGATCCATGCCCTGGAATCCATCCTTTCCCAGCACTGTTATCCCAAGGAAATCAAATATTTCAGCTGCAGGATAGTCCACTCTTTTCGGCCTGTCATGATCCCCGAGCACCATGTATACCCTGATACCTTTTTCCCTCAGTTCAATCATGGAATCCCTCAGAAACGTGAGGGATCGGTTGCTTGGATTCCAGACGTCAAAGAGATCACCTGAATGCACGAAGAAGTCCACTTTCTCCTTCAGGCCTATGGAAACGGCTTCCGAGAATGAATCCATGAAATCCTGCTCCCTTTCCTGCATGTAGTACTGCCTGTTACCAATGTGGGTATCGGAAAAATGCATGAACCTGACCATATCATCCACCAAAAATGTCCTTTACACGTTCCCTGTCGGCCTCTATGCTGTTCTTCCTGTCCCTCTCTTCTCTTGCCCTGCTGAGAAGTGATGCAATATCAACATCACCTCCACCTTCCCTTGTCTCCCTTTTCCTGATCCTGGCAATAACCGGTATCCGGACAAATTCTCCAACAAGTATGGCTTCTCCTGTTTCCAGGGATGAAAGATCCTCAATTATTGCATCGCTTATGCTCTCTGCAGAATCCATCAGTGCCTTTTTGTCCAGGGGATTGGTAACTCTCAGAATTATCTGGGAATTGCACTGGCTCAGGACATCCTGGTCAATCTTTCCAGGTCTCTGTGTTATGACAACAAGGAATACCCCAAATTTTCTTCCTTCTGCAGCAATCCTCTTTATGATCTGCGATATATTCGTGTTCGATCCCGGCGGAATGAAATTGTGTGCCTCTTCAATGAAAATAAAAACAGGATATTCATAGTCGTATGAGATCTTTGCCTCCAGTATCTCATTTATGACCCGGTATGAAAAGTAGTTGGCAAGAAACTGGTCCATTCCGGACAGATCCATTATTGAAAGCTGTCCAGGTGAAACATAATCCTTCAGGCCCGTTGTTCGGGTGGAGAATATGCTCTTTATCTTCCGGATAAACCTTATCCTGCCCGAGATCTTTTTTTTGTCTTCGGGAGATATCTTCTCCGTGGACATCATGAAATCTTCAAGGTCCTTGAGTCCCTTCATGGATGAATGCATCTCCTCCACTATCTTCCTTAAGTTTGTCCAGTTCTCCTTTATGCCCATTATGTCAGATATTTCATCCGGCTCCAGATCGGAGAATCTCAGGGTAAAATCCTCAACAATCCCGACATTGTCCCTTGTATACCTGCCTGTGCTCAGTGGTGTCCTGAAGATCTTTATGAAAGGAGAGTATGATCTGCCCCCTTCTCCCTGCCTCATGAGAACATAATCCGCATGTGGATCAAGGACTATGACGGAAGCACCCTTCTTCATGAGTTCTTCCATTATCACGCCTGCTGAGTGGCTTTTTCCGGCTCCTGTCTGCGCAACAATGGCGAGATGTCTTCGCAATCCATTCACATTCACCGACACGGGAACATCATCCCTGTCCACCAGGGTGCCCATGTCAAGCGAACTATTCTCCGGAGGGTTGAATATGCCGCTCAATATTTCAACGCCTGCTCTCTTAACCGATGTACCGGGCCTTATCAGGTACCTTGATCTTGTAAGTTTTCCATTTTCCACTGTACCAAGCGTTGATCCACTGCATATGTCCACGATCTCGTTTATGTCATTCTTGACGTAGCGGTCAACGCCTTCATATCCAAGGTTATCCTTGAGCAGGTCGCTCCTGGAGGTTATTCGCTCAACTCTTCCCACAATGGCATGATCCGGGTAGCTTATCTCAACATACTCCCATCTCTTTATTGTGCATCCCGGTTTGAGGACAAACTGGAAATATTCTGAACTGTTTTCTCCTACAGTATAACCGAGTTCAGATCCTGATTCTTGCACGTCTCTCCCCCCTTGTCTCATAAAACTCTATGCCTATCTCCCTTTCGAATGTTTTCATATAAAGATCCTCTATTTCCCTGTTGTTGAATTTCACGATCCTGTCGACCTCTGCAAGCCAGATGTTGTGGATCTTCAGTCCTGTATAGCCCCAGAACAGGAATCCCAGGAGATCGCGTTGAAGTTCCACTGTATCAGGTTCTTTCTGCAGGCCAACCTGAAGTTCACCTGAAACTATGTCAATTTTCATTGGCACATCCATGAGATGAGGCATTATATGGAAAGTTGCAATCCCTATCTCTCTTCCCGACATTGACTCAGGATTGTGCAGGCTTATCATGATGGGGGAAGTGTAACCCACTTTTCTGGCCAAAGACCTCACAATGACATGATCGGTTAGGGTCCCGAGCTGGATCCCTTTGTTCCCAGGGAAAGTTTTCCTCACCATGAAATCCCTGAGTATCCTTGATTCTGAACTTTTTGCAACAAAAATAAGAGGTATGTTTTTCTCGACG
>JAKBSB010000271.1 GCA_021845155.1 Thermoplasmata archaeon | reverse complement strand
CCAAAATTCAGGTCTTTGATGCTGTAATATGCCCATTTCCCATTCTTCCTCTTCCTGATTAAGCCTGAATTCTCCAGTATTCCTAGATTTCTGGATACTGTTGGCTGTGGCATTTGGAATAGGTATTCAATTTCACAAACACACTTCTCGCCTCTGGAGATCAGAAGAAATATCCTCAATCTTGCTGCATCTGAAAGCGCTTTCATTTTCCTTTCAACATTCCTTATCTCTCCGGACTTTTCAGGATCATCAAGTATTCCCAGGAGGTTTCTGGACCCTTCTATGTCATCCATTGAGCATATTCCTGCCTGGAGGATATGTTCAAGCAATGGTTCACCAGCATCTGCCATGAGACATGATTGGAAATATGGATTTAAATATTTACATATATAGATATGATGATTTAACTTGAATGAAATGCTTCAGCGTGACTCCAGAAAATTAAATAATGCCATTGCGGATAGTATGCCATGCCTCAGACAGCGTTGGTTATAGTTGATGTCCAGAAAGCCATGTTTCCTCCTGAGAATCCGGTATTCAAGGGTGAGGAAATTGTTTCAAGAATTGCAGATTTTGCTGGAAAGGCCAGGGAAAGAGATATTCCGGTAGTTCTTGTCCAGCATTCAGGTCCTCCAGGAGATTCCTTCGAACCAAACAGCGAGGGATGGCATCTCAGGGACGAGATTCTTTCAGGGGAGTCAGAACCAGTTGTTCACAAGGATACCCCGGATTCTTTTTTCAATACGGATCTGGACCTGATTCTTAAAAGCATGGATGTGAACCGCGCCATAATATGTGGAATCCAGACGGAGTTATGCGTAGACACTACCTGCAGATCGGCATTTTCGCATGGATACAAAGTTGTACTTCTTTCAGACTGCCACACAACCTGGAAAAGAGGGGACATAAGCCCTGAACAGCTCATTTCAAACACAAACAGCATAATTGCGGAGTGGTTTGGCGAGGTCATGACAGCCGCAGAAGCGGAAGAAAGAATTATGGGCCCAGAAGAATAGGCCATTTCCATTACTTAAGGAATTGACACCAATGGCTTTTTTACAAGAGAATTTGAGGAAGAAACCATTGAGTTCAAGATGAAACTACGCAGTCTGTTTTTAATTTTGGTTGCAGATTCGTATTATTAATTCAATGTATTTTCTGTACTGTTAATGAATTTCAGGTACTTCTAAAAAAATTAAGTAGTCTTGCATTATAATGAAGCAATGAAAGATGGTTTTTCTTATATTCCTGCGAAGAATTCTGTTGAAAGGACGAATATTAACTATCTTATGAAGAAGCATGGTTTCAGCACCATGAAAGAACTTTACGACTGGGCTGATTCCAGCCGTAATGAATTCTGGAATGCAATGGTCAGGGACTTGAACATTACGTTCTTCAGGAATTATAACAGTGTTTTTGATGATTCTGGTGGGAAGCAATGGACGAAGTGGTTCACCGGAGGCACAGTCAACATTGTTTACAATGCTGTTGAGAAGTGGAAAGACCGTGAAGAATATGCAGTAAAGTTTGAAGACGAGAACGGGAGAAAACAATATATAACTTTCAATGACATGGATAAACTCACCGGAAAGCTGGCAGGAAGCCTCCTTGACCTTGGTATAAGGAAAGGTGACAGGGTAGGTATATACATGCCCCTGAATCCTGATTGCGTTATTGCTTTCTATGCCGTGATGAGAATCGGTGCGGTCTCAGTTCCAATATTTTCCGGTTATGGAAGGGACGCACTTCAGACCAGGATTGATGATGCCGGCATCAAATACCTTTTCACGTCGGAAAGCTACAGGAGAAAAGGCAAAGAAATAAGAATGGCAGAGACGGCCAGATCTGTCGAAAATGTAAAACTTATCATTTCCGGATCAACCGAACTGAAGGAGAGCGAGATTTCTTTCTCAGAACTTCTTGAAAACGGGAGTTATACTGAATCGGTCCACACAGAAAGTGAGGATCCGGCAATAATGCTGTATACCTCCGGGACAACAGGAAAACCCAAGGGTACTGTGCATGTGCATGGAGGCACGCTGGTTAATGTCACAAAGGAAGTCAAGTACTACATGGATGCAAGGCCCGGAGATACACTATTCTGGATCACGGATCTGGGATGGATGATGGGGCCATGGGCCATAATAGGTGCAAACTGTCTCGGAGCCTCAATATTCCTTTATGACGGAGCAATAGATTTTCCCAACCCCGACAGGCTCTGGGACCTTGTGGATGGGAACGGGATCACCCTTCTTGGTGTCTCACCGACATTGATAAGGAATTACAAGTTCAAGGGGGTTTCCAGAGAACTGAAAGGTATCAGGGTATTCGGTTCAACTGGCGAGCCATGGGACGAGGAAAGCTGGCTATACCTTTTCAATGTCCTGGGATCCGGAAAAGTTCCCATCGCAAATGTATCAGGCGGTACCGACATAATAGGATGTTTCCTTGCATCAACTCCGGCTATTCCACTGAAACCCAGATGCCTTTACAGGGGGCTTGGCATGAATGTTTCAGTATTCGATGACGGCGGAAATGAGATTCACGACCGCATAGGTTACCTGGTGGCAAGAGAACACACTCCCTCAATGACAAGAGGCATCTGGAAGCAGCCTGAAAGATACATGGAAAGCTACTGGTCAAAATATGGAAAGTCATGGAATCAGGGTGACAGATCGGAA
>JAKBSB010000015.1 GCA_021845155.1 Thermoplasmata archaeon | reverse complement strand
AGTTTCCTGTATTCTTCCGGATTCTTTGCAAGCATTTCGGCAGCAGATTTTACGGTGAATCCTTCAGGTATGTAACCTACATTGAGGTCATGGGCAGCTGTCTGGTCTGTAACAATATCTGGAACTATGGATCTTTTAACCAGTTCTGAATAAATGGTGGCCGCATTTCCGATGAGGCCGATAGAGAGGGGTTTTCCTTCTGAAACAGCTTCATCCTTCATTTTCAAGGCCTGATCAAGTGTTTCAGCATATGTGTCAAGATATTTGTCCCTCAACCTGCGGTCTATCTTCTCTTTGTCAACCTCTACAATTATGGAGACTCCGTCATTCATGGTAACAGCAAGGGGCTGGGCTCCACCCATCTCCCCGAGTCCTGCAGTCAGAACCCATTTGCCCCTGAGTGTGTCAGCAGAGAACTCCTTTCTTGCCAGTGCAGACAAGGTTTCGTAAGTCCCTTGAAGAACACCCTGTGTGCCGATATATATCCAGCTGCCGGCTGTCATCTGTCCAAACATGGTAAGGCCCCTCTTCTCCAGGTCCCAGAATATGTCATCGGTGGCCCACTTTGGGACTATCTGTGCATTTACTATCAAAACCCTGGGAGATTCCTTGCTGGTCTTGAACACTCCAACAGGCTTCCCGGACTGAACCAGAAGCGTTTCATCATTGTACATCTCCTTGAGCATGCTGATAATTTCATCAAAGGATTCCCAGTTTCTGGCGGCTTTCCCTTTTCCTCCGTATACTATAAGATTCTCCGGATCTTTTGCCACGGCCGGATCAAGATTATTCATAAGAAGCCTCATTGCAGCTTCCTGACCCCATCCTCGCGCCGTAAGTGTAGATCCTCTCGGAGCCTTTATTTCTCTCATTTTTATCATATAATAATGCTTTTGCAATGAATAAAATTTATGATTGGGTGGATTAATAACAGATTTCAGGACTTGAATTTTCTATGAATTGTGTTCTCCCGCCTCTCGCCAAGCGAGATTATCTCCACAGGTTTCCCTGTGTTCCCTTCTATCAGTTCCACATAGTCCCTGAGTTCAACAGGAAGTCTCTCGTACTGTCCTTCCGGTTTAGAGAATATGTATTCCACGTCAAGATTCCCCCAAGGTTTCATAGTCCTGTATCCGATCTTTATTTTTTCAATTTCCTCCAGGCTTCTGGGAATGAAATCAACCTCTTTTCCATCCTGAAGGTATTTTTCGCAAACCTTTACCTCCCCAAGTTTTCCAAGTGTGTCCACATTGGTAAGAGCAAAAGAATCGACATCATTCAGTCTGCTGGAATAGTTCAGTAATGGAAGATCGAGCCATCCTACCCTTCTTGGCCTTCCTGTCGTTGTTCCATATTCATGACCGAGGTCCCTTAGCTTCACTGCCAGATCACCATCAATTTCAGTGGGAAACGGGCCTGATCCTACTTTTGAAACATATGCTTTCATTACGCCAATAACTCTCTGAATTTTCCTGAATGGAAATCCTGACCCGGAAGAAAGTGCTCCAGCAAGGGTGTTGGAAGATGTTACAAAAGGGTACATGCCAAAGTCTATATCAAGCATGGTCCCCTGTGCACCTTCAAAAAGTATGCTCTTATTCTCCTGGCTGTACCTGAATATGAGATTTTCGGTATAGTCAAGATACTGCATGAGCTTCATTCCTGCCTCATGAAGTTCAGCGGCCAGTTTATCCCTTTCACTCTGGTCTTTGTATATTGAACCAGCTAGGAGGCTCTCCTTCATGTGGTATATTATCTCCAATTTCCTGGACACTATTTCCTTATCCAGCAGGTCCACAACCCTAATTCCTGACCTGGCATACTTATCCTCGTATGTGGGCCCTATTCCCTGGGCAGTTGTGCCTATACTCAGGCCTCCCCTCACTGTTTCCTCCGATTTGTCGAGAAATTTGTGTATGGGGGTCACAACATGGGCCATTTTACTGATCTTTATCTGGACATCCGGATTGGCCTTTTTCAGGTTGCTGATCTCATCCAGAAGGCTGTAAGGGTCTATGACCATTCCATTTCCAAGAATCACAACGGATGATCTCAGCGAACCGGATGGTATAAGGTGAAACTTGAATTTTCCCTGGGAGGTTACGACAGTATGCCCTGCATTATTTCCTCCATTGAACCTAACTACAACATCAAAATTTTCGCTCAGGTAGTCTGTTATTTTTCCTTTTCCCTCATCACCAAACTGCATTCCCAGCACTGCCGCTAGCATATTGATCCTCCCGTTACATCCATAAAAGTCATTGAATTTACCCCTATTTCCCTGAACCTTCCATGAAAAGCCATTCCAGTTTCGTCAAAAAACATCAGGTATCAATTTATCCAATATGGGTATGAACTATTAACGATTTTCCCATCCCGGTTCAGGTATGGGGATTACGGAAATTAGTATTTATCTGGCCTTTCTCCAATTCAGGAAAAACAGGTTTCATCTGCCTGATAACAAAAGATTACGTTTGCAGCAGGAATCTATGCCACTTTATGGATTTATTCCCGGAATATGTTAACAAGCTTTTCCGCGTGTGTTTCTTATTATAAGCCATGGGAAAAATTTCACATAGTGGTAAGACATGTTAGATGGATTTTCATGGCTTACATAAAGATAGGAAACAATTCAACACTTGAAGTTCCGTCTAACCCGACCATAGGCTATATTGAAGGGGATGGAATAGGTCCGGACATTTCAAAAGCATCAATTTCTGTTATAAATGCATCGCTGGAATTTGCATATGGCGGAGACAGGTCTATTGAATGGGTAAAGGTTCTTGCAGGAGAAGAGGCACTAAGCAGAACTGGAAAACACCTTCCCCAGGAATCACTTGATCAGCTGAAGAAGTGCGTTGTTTCCATTAAAGGGCCCCTGACAACACCTATTGGCCAGGGATTCAGGAGCCTGAATGTTACACTGAGACAGTATTTTGACCTGTATGCCAACATAAGACCGGTGAAATACTTCCCGGGTGTACCTTCTCCGGTAAAGAACCCTGAAAAGATGAATATGGTTATATTCAGGGAGAATACCGAAGATCTGTATTTGGGAATTGAATTCAAGTACGATTCACCTGAAGCTGCAAAAATGAGGGAGTTTCTTGCTGCAAACATGGACGTTAAACTGACAGATGATACTGGTATCGGAATAAAGCCAATCAGCAAGTTCAAATCAAGCAGGCTGGTCAGGAAAGCAATACAGTATGCAATCAAAAACAAGAGGAGAAACGTAACGCTTGTCCATAAGGGAAACATAATGAAATACACGGAAGGAGCTTTCAAGGAATGGGGATATCAGGTTGCAGCAAACGAGTTCAAGGATAGCACTGTAACTGAAGAGGAATACCTGAAAGATCCTGACAATTATAGGGGAAAAATAGTCATAAAGGACAGGATCACGGACAACATGTTCCAGCAGGTGCTTACCAGGACTGAGGATTATGACGTTATTGCCACGACAAACCTCAATGGCGACTACCTGTCTGATGCACTTTCTGCCCAGGTTGGAGGGCTCGGCCTTGCACCAGGAGGAAATGTTGGCGATGCATACGCAATATTCGAGGCTGTTCATGGCACAGCACCGAAATATGCAGGAATGGATGTTGCCAATCCCACATCTCTCATTCTGTCCGGAGCAATGATGCTCAGGCACCTGGAGTGGGACGATGCAGCTGACGTCCTCGAGAACGCAATACTCGCAACCTATCATGACCAGAAGGTTACACAGGATCTTGCAAGAGTCATGAACATAAAACCTCTCAAATGCTCAGAATTCGGGCAGGAGATAATCAAGAGGATGAAGCCGGTCAAGAACTGAAAACCCTTAATTCCATTTTTATTTCATAAATACACCACTATATAGGCCATAAAGCTTATGATAATGACCTGGAAGACAAGCTGCAGCATTGATCCCAATGATACAATTCTCATGTTTCTGGAAATCCTCTCAAGATCAAAATCTCTGCGTGATGCTTCCCTTGCAATGCCGTATGAATATGGGACTATGGTCAGAAACCCTATGGAGACAAGTGTAACTCCAACTATTATTATTGCAATGAAGAGGGGAGAAGTAAAGGAGAATATGCCCTCCCTGACAGCAAGTACATAGCCGGCAAGCGGCGTGATTATGGATGCAGAGGGAATGAAGAATAGGGTCATGGGAATCATCCTTATTCCTATATTTTTCCGTGTTTCCAGACTAATTGTCTTTATGACGTTTGTGAACAGCAGCCCAAGGAAAACATCGACGCCTGTCCATATCGCCCCAATCAGGACATGTATGTAGTCCAGGACAAGCATGCTTCCTGACAGGTATGCCAGCAAGAATGCTATTGCGGGCACTGCAAGGGCAATTAAGCCCGTTCTGTATACGCTTTTCATTGGGTTAACGTCACTTTTCATAATGCAAAACCTGTGGCAAAGTGGGCCATAAAGAGTATTATCGTTATCTGGAGTATAAGTTGTATCAGGGAAAGCCTGATGTTTATCATGGTAAGCCTCACAATTTTCCGTATATCCTTTCCACCCCTGATAAGTTCAAGATAAACTCTTGCCTCATTGGGAAGGAAGATCAGGAGCCCCTGTACGGTCAATATTATCGCCAGTACAGCTACCACAATAAAATACGGGGATGTGAATGATATTCCAAGGCCGATTGCCAGGTAAACACCTGCTGTAACGGTTGTGGTTGATATTGCGGGCATGAAGAAAAGCATCATCGGGGTCAGCCTCTTGGAGACTTCTGCCTTTTCTGCATCTCCCAAACCCTTCATGATATATGCAAAAAATATACCCATGACCAGGTCCATCCCGGTCCATGCTGAACCGGAAATTACGTGAAAATATTCAAGGAAATAGAAGTTCCCGCTGATTATTATGGCTACCATTATGGCAGGAGGTATAAGAATCATGGGCAGCCCTGTCCACAAGGAGTTCCTTATAGAGAATGGCATATTCCTGTTCCCTGTTCCAGTGGTTATCACTATTATGGAATCAGTTAAGAATTATTTCAAGGTTATGTTAACGAATTAAAGCAACATAGCCGGCCAGATATTCTGGAAGATTTTTCCTATGCTATTTCAGAGAAGCTCGACACAATTCCTGGATTGGCATTCATATCCGGATTTCCATCTCTTTGGACCATTATGGCCCTGAAACCCTTTGAAGCCGCAGCATTGATCTCGGCCTGGGAATCGGAAAGAAATAGAATCCTTCCAGGATCTTTCTTGAGTGAAGCAGCTATTTTTCCGTAACTTTCAGGATCGGTTTTCCTTCCAGTTCCTGTGTCGAAATAGCCTGTTATGTAAGATGTCAGGTCCCCGTATTTTGTGGTTGAGAAGATCAATTTTTGGGCAAGAATGCTGCCAGAGGAATATATGCAGATATCTTTCCCCAAAGATGCCCATTTTTTCATGAATACCGGTACATCACTGTAGACCTCTCCCTTAAGGCGTCCATTCCTGTAGCCTTCTTCCCAGATCATGCCCTCGATGAGCTTCAACTGAGGTGCCTTGCTGTCTATATCTATCAGATGATTCAGCATGGCAGCGGCATTCTCGATTGAAAACCCGTGACCAGTACTGCCGACGAGTTCGTTACTTATACTGTTCTCATTATCCTTAAAAGTTCTCATGATTTCATCCAGGGCTTTTCTTATAATGCCTGAATTTTTGTTTTTATTCAGGAAATCACGCATGTTCAGTCTTGCGTACTTGAATAGAGTCTTATGGACAAAATCAATGGGTGTGGTGGTACCCTCTATGTCAAGAACCACCACATCAATACTGTCAAGTATCTTCAATTCCATTGCCTTATTTCACTTTCTTTCCTGAAGGTATGTAGGCAGGGCCGAAGCAGATCGGCTGATATTTCCTGTCCTCCCCGCTGTTGGTGTAATACGGTGTCCAACCGGATATGTTCTGGAAGAGCCTGATAGCTCTTATATGCCTGTCCTCGCACAGGTCGAACCAGTGCTTTGTCCCTCTTGGCACCCTGATAAGATCTCCCTCCTCAACCTCAACTGAAACCACGTCCCCGTTTTCCGGATGGATATGAAAGATGCCACGCCCTGCAACAGTGAACCTGACCTCGTCCTCATCATGGGTATGTTCTGCCCTGAATTTCTCAAGCATTGCTTCCAGTCCGGGCGTGTTCCGGTTTATGTCTATTACGTCGGCCGTCGTGTATCCGCCTTCTTTTTTAAGCTGATCAATTTCATTTGAATATGCCCCGATTATCTTGTCCGGTCCCATATTTTCAGGATCAATATTCCTGGTTTCCCAGCGTTCGTAAATAATTCCTATTCCTCTGAGAAAATCCGAGGATTCCTTCGCATCTGTTATATTCAAGTTCCTTTCAGGCACTCTTACTTTCACCATTTCTAATCACCGTGAATGTATGTTCATGGGTTCAGGATATATTACCTGTTCCAGCCAGGGTTCTTCCATGTACTTCAAGCAGGAATTCAATGACTTCCACATGCCTTTCCGCCTCCGCCGGGGTCTTTCCCCAGGTGTAGAGGCCATGCCCGGAAAGCATGAAGCCATGGATTTCAGGATGTTCCTTCAAAAGTCCTGTTACCCTGACAGAGAGGGTTTTCATGTCCTGTGAATTCTCAATTACTGGAATCCATTCTGAATGATCATGGGTCCTTACATTATCCAGGCCCTTGAGCATCTCATATCCGTGAAGCACGATCCCCCCATCCTTAAGGTATCTCCTGGACAGCATTGTGGACCAGACTGAATGGGTATGGAATACAGAACCGGCGTGCATATGCTTTATGACTGCGATATGGAGATCTGCCTCGCTTGAAACTTTCCTGTCCCCGCTTATAACACTTCCCTCGCCATCTATCACAATAAGTCCGGAAAGGTCAAGTTTTCCTTTATGCAGGCCGCTGCCTGTTATAGCGATCCGAAGAGGAGATTCATTGATCACTGCGCTCAGGTTGCCACTTGTTCCGAAAAGCCATCCACGGGAGTAGAAAAGAGACGCAGTTTCGACTATCTGCTGCCCAAAATGCCTAAACTCTTTCAAAGAATCTTCGCCGCTGTTATTTTTCAATTCCAAATTTTTCAGACCTCCATAGCTGCATTAAACCATTGTTCCAAGATCCTGATCTTTAAGGGAGGATCAGGGGATGTTTCAGGAAGTATGATTTTTTCATATTTAATCTCACAGTTTCATTTATCTGTATAATCTGTGTTTTAGAGTCCTGAAAATACCTGGTGGTATATCCTCGTGCAGCAACAGCCATAAGAATATTTTAATATTTCATATCAATAACTCTTCCTGGAATGGCGTTTCCAGAACTTTCCCATGGAGAGTTGAACAATTCCCGATCAGGGGGTTAATGACGCCTACAAAGAAATTTGCAGGTGTCAGCTATGCTAATATATACTTTAATCAGGACATTAACACAGTACCTCTTTGTAGTCTTGATGGCCCCACTTTTTGCCGGGATTATTGCCAATCTTAAAGCCAAAGTTGAATCACGTAAAGGGCCAAGCATATTCCAGCCATATTATGACATCTTCAAGTACATGAAGAAACAGGTTCTCATACCGAGGGGTTCCGGCCTGATTTTCAAGTATGCTCCCTTCATTCTTTTCGGTATATATTCCCTGATAGCGCTCATTGTGCCGATTGTAATCCCTGAACCGGTATTCTTTACTGCAAGTGCAGATTTCCTAGGTGGAGCAATACTCTTCTCTCTGGCTGCATTCGTCAAGATAGCTGCCGCCTTTGATTCCAGGAGCAATTTTACCGCTATGGGTGCAGTGAGGGCCCTTTCCTTCAATTTCCTCTCAGAGGCGACACTCATAACTGTTTTCTTTGCAGTATCCCTCATAACTAACACAAACAACCCTTATACGACAAACAGCTTCCTTGCAACTCACTATATACAGAACATAAGCCTGGAACACATTTTTGCCACCATAGCATTTTTCATGCTCTTCCTTTACGAGACCGGGAAAATACCACTGGAGAGCTCTGGACTTGCGGAACTAGGGATGATAGATGAAGGTATGAGTTATGAATACAGTGGAAAGCTTCTCTCACTTTCAAAATGGTCAGGGTATATGAAACAGTACATACTTGGGGCAATTTTCCTGAATGTATTCTTCATACCATGGGGTCTCCAGTCTTCATTTCCGGGATTCCTGCTGGACATTCCGGTCATGTTCCTGAAGTGGATCCTCCTCATTGTCATTGTGGTCATAATTGAAACCACATTTGCCAAGATGAGGCTGTTCAGAATCCAGGACTACCTTGCAACAAGCTTCACGTTTTCAATACTTTTCCTCATATTCAGCGTGGTGATAGCATGATTCCGATAGATTACGCTGTTTTCCTCATTGCCGCCTTTGCAACCATATCCGGGTTTTACATCCAGGGTCAGGAATACATAAGCTCAATGGTGAAGGGTCAGCTGATCCAGTCTTCAATAATTGCACTCATTTCATTTGTACTTGCATATTATGAGCATTCAATTGATCTTCTTATCCTGGGAATCCTCATTGCGTTCCTCAGGGGGTTCCTGATAACATACTTCCTCGATAAGCGTGTTCCAGGAAGGATGACTTATGTTTATGAGTCCAATGTCAACGTTGCGTCATTGCTCCTGATTGACCTGGCATTCATTGTGGTAGGAATATTCATAATATACTCTATTGTTTTTACACGCGCTGATCTGGTTACAAAATTCGGCCCCTCATCAATACTTGTATTTCCATTGAGCCTGTTCTTCCAGGGGCTATTCCTTATAGGATCAAGAAGATCAACATTCTCCCAGATAATAGGGTATATAGAAGAGGAAAACTCACTTGTCCTGTTTGCAATATTCCTTGTCCCGGTGCCCATCATAATTGAGGCAAGCGTTTTCCTTGATGTTCTTGCCCTTGTAGTCATATCATCCATACTTGTAATTGAAAAGTTCAGGCACTACCCCATGGAGGAGCTGAAGGGATAAACATGGATCCTGTACCGATCATAATAATCATCCTTCCGGGGCTTGCCAATATTTTCTACAGGGTCAACATAAGGCTTGCAGGCCTTGTCTCAGCATCACTTACCGTTGCTCTTTCCCTGTTCCTGTACATCCAGCTTCCACTGAACGGGCTATTTTACATAGACAGGATCACCTGGGTATTTATTGTCATGGTAGCATCGGTTTATCTTCTATCCACTCTCTATTCATGGGAATATGTCAGTTCAATCAAAAACAGGGGGATAAGCCAGAACAACTACTATCTTCTCCTGAATTTTTTCACAGCTTCCATGTTCTTCAGTCTTGTCATGAACAATTACGGCTTCATGTGGGTTGGTATTGAAGCCACAACCATATCATCAGCCCTTCTTCTCATAACAGAGAAGAGCGACGTATCTCTTGAGGCAACATGGAGATATATCATACTGGTCTCGGCTGGCGTAACCTTTGCTTTCATATCCATAATCCTTATCTATTACCATTTCGGCACGCTTGACGTTTATACAATTCTCCACAGCGGAGGTTCTGCTTCAGTTGCCATAAAAATTGCCGTAGGGGTTGCCCTGGTGGGTTTTGGAACAAAGGTTGGTGTATTCCCGGTGCACACCTGGCTGCCCGATGCACATAGCGAGGCCCCTTCCCCTGTGAGCGCCATGTTCTCCGGAGTCCTGTTGCCAGTTGCACTCTACGTTCTTTACCGGATCTATGAAATTTCCCCATTTCCACAGCTTTATACATGGTTTGCGGTCATCTCAATTGCAGCAGCTTCACTGTTCCTTGCATACCAGAGGAAGTACAAGAGGATGTTTGCCTACTCGACAATGGAAAACATGAACCTGGCACTCTTTGGTCTTGCACTTGGAGGCGTGGGTGTCATTGGTGCAATATTGCTTCTTGTTTCCCACAGCTTTGGAAAGGCAGGGGCATTCTATTCCTCGGGAAATATATTGAAAAGTTCAGATAAACGTGACATTGCACAGATAAACGGCATCTGGAAGGGAATGCCTTATACTTCCTCTTCGCTGCTTCTCTCATCTCTCGCTGTAACAGGAACTCCGCCATTTGGAACTTTTGTTGGGGAGTTCATAATACTATATGCTGCTGTGGTGACGCACGCGTTTCTGCAGTTCGGGATTGTACTGTTCTTCCTGATGGCGGCATTCATAAGCGTTAATTACAACATAACCGGAATGATATTCAGGGGTTCAAGTGATTTTAAGGAGCCAGGGAAATTAATGCCAATGATTTCACTCATCTCGTCAGTAATCCCCCTTATAATCGGTGTGGTCATAATAGGAGGTTTTTTCAATGTACTGGTATGAAGAGGGTAAACCTGACGGAAGATTCATAGGAAATACGAAAAAATACTCCATTTACGGGAGCCATTACAATTCAACCATTGAGGTCGTTCACGAAAAACCGCCAGAAAGAAAGCCTGAAGAGTTTATATTCGCCTATGGTCCATCGACTGGAGGCCTAATGGAATCGGTCGGGCTTGACATACTGACCCCCGGGGAAAAAATCACATCCATATCAGTGGATCCGACCTATAAACTCAGGAAAATCAGGGTTACAGGAATGGGCATACAGGATGCGCTTCTGAGGATTGAACGAATAAACGGTTTTCATTCGGCCTCTCACGCAATATGCTTCCTGAGGGCTGTTGAGGATGCCCTTCAGATTGAGGTTCCCGAAGAAGTGCAGTTCAACAGGATTGCCCAGATAGAGGCAGAAAGAATCAGGAGTCATCTGCTTGTCATACAGAAGCTGGCAGAATCGGCAGGATTCGGTGTTCCGGTCAACCAGCTTTCAATGATACGGGAAAAAGTTTCCAGGATAATAGGCACACAGTGCGGACACAGGTACTTCTTTGCTGTCAATGAGATCGGTAAGTCCCGCTTCATGATAGACAAACTTCAGGAAAAACTGCTTGAAGTCATAGGAGAATTCCGCATGATATCAGAAGGGCTGATGGAATCAAAGCTGTTTTTGAACAGGCTGCAGAACAATGGCATCAACAGGGATCCGGAAAGCACTGGCCCAGCTGCAAGAGGTGCGGGAATAAGGCATGATGCAAGGAATGAACTTCCTGTTCTTCCCTACGAACAGCTGGATTATTTTCCAATAGTGCGGGATGAAGGAGATGCATTCTCCCGCTTCATGATAAGAAGTGATGAAATCTTCCAGTCATATGACATCATAAAAAATATTCATGCATCCAAAAGTATTGAGAGGTTAGATCATGATCTCCAAAAAATGGGCGGAACCGGCATGGCAAGAATCGAAAGCCCATCGGGAGACCTTTTCTATTCAGTTGAGATAGAAAAAGGCAATGTTGTGGACATTGGCATGATATCGCCTTCCTGGAGGAATGTGCTGTCGTTCAGAAGGTCCATGGAGGGAAACATATTCACCGATTTTCACTTCAACTGGGAAAGCTTCGGGATATGGATTTCTGAGCTGGGGGTTGATCTCTCATGAAGAACGGAATCTGGTTCCTGAAGGGTGTGAGGAAGGGTGTAAAGACCGAGAAATTCCCCAGATCGGAACCGGTTGAAATTGCCAGATGGAGCACTGAGATAACTGGATCAGGAGAGGCAAACTGCCCTACTGACGCAATCACCAATGGAAAATGGGACATGACAAAGTGCATATTCTGCAGGCGCTGCCTTCCGGGTTATGAACCCACGGGGAAACATGAAATATTCACTGTTGGCGAAAAGATGCACCAGTTCAGGAAATCTTTCTTTATCTATCCATTGGACTCCGGTGCATGCGGGGCCTGCAATACCGAACTGCATGCGCTGACAGCACCACAGTACGATATGCACCGGCTTGGAATATTTTTCACCAACACACCCAGGCATGCTGATGCAATAGCAGTTATGGGTGTGTGGACCGAAGGCATGGAAGAACCCCTGAAAAGAGCCTATGATGCAATGTCGGATCCAAAGATGATAATACTGATGGGTGCGTGCGCAATTTCAGGTGGCATAATAGGGGAAGGCGCCCTCAAATCCGGGGAATACAATGTGGCAATTGCCGGTTGCCCTCCAAATCCTTACACAATACTTGCAGCCCTCATAAGGGCAAGAGGCGATTGAATGATCTCATGGCTGTTTCTTGCACCATTTGCGGTTTCGGTTGCAGTTTCAATCTGGAACAGGAAGGCGGGATATGTTGCTCTCGCCGTTTCATCTGCAATAATCCTGGCCGGGTCGTTCATTCACTTTGACTATATAGATTCCTTTGTTGTCATTGCCTCGCTGGTATGGATTTTCTCATCCTGGTTTTCAGTAAGTTATGGGGAAAAATATGGCAGATGGCTTGCACCAATGTTCGGTTCAACCATATTCGGAATGGTGGTCATACTACTTTCAAGGAACTACCTGGAATTCCTTGCAGGCTGGGAGACAATGTCTGTATCCAGTTATGTGCTTATAGCAATGAACAGGAAGAATGACTATCCTCCGTTTGTATTCATGGCATTCAGCGAACTGAGCACTGTCCTCATAGTGGCAGGTGCAATTTATTCATTCTATCTCACGGGGGGAACAACCATAGCATTTACAAAAGTGGATTCTGTGATACCCCTGGTTCTTTTCACTCTCGGCGCACTTGTGAAAATGGGAATGGTCCCCTTCATGATCAGTGAATGGCTTCCAATTGCCCATGGAAACGCCCCTGCGAACGGATCCGCAATACTCAGTGCAACAATGACCCTGATGGGGGTCTTCGGAATAGTCCGGCTCATGCTCCTGAGTCCGCTCTCCCAGGTCTTTGGAGTGATTGTCATTGCCATTGGGGTGCTTTCGGTAATCTTTGCCTCCCTTTTCGCATATGTGTCAGAGCATGCGAAGATGCTTGCCGGCTTCAGCACAATAGAGAACAACGGTGCAATTCTTGCAGCCATTGGCTTTTATATGATAGCCCAGACGGCAATATTGAGGGATTTTTCCCTTGTGGTCATAGTTATATTCAGCCTTTCGCACTCGCTTTCAAAAACAGGTCTTTTCCTTGGAATCGGTGCCTCCGGAAAAGAGCATTTCCTTGACGAGGGATTGAGTTCTTCAAGGTTTTCAAGGATAGGTGAAGTGCTGAGCACAGCCTCGCTTTCAGGCCTTTTTCCCACAATAGGGGGATTGGGGACATGGATGATTCTGGAAATGTTTTTCATGGGTGCATCCTTCCTGGGGTATCTGGGAATAGTGTCAATCATCGCAGGATCACTCATAGCAATAGGGGAGGGGTTTGCTACTGCCGCAATGATGAAGGCATTTGTATTCACCCAGCTCAGGAATGGAAAGGCCAGGGGCATGAAGAATGAACATGCGGTAGTCTTCTCCATTGGAGTCATACTCATACTTCTGTTCATACTGTCCCCTCTCTTTGTGGGTCCTGAATTCCTGGGTGGGCTTCCAAGCGTATTCGTGTTCAACGGTTTCACCATAAAGTCCAGGTTCGCTGCCGCGGACTTCGGCCTTGTATCCCCGGATTACGTCTTCGGCCTGCTGGCAGTATTCTCACTTGCAACTTACGCTATATTCAGGAAACCTGACACCAGGTCCGTACCTGTCTGGAGGGGAGGCAGGGAGTTCACGGAGGATTACACTCCATATGCATTCTCGAACAACATAAGGCTGATGCTCAAGAAGATACTGAGGCCGGGAATCGGTGAGCGAAGTCAGTATATGGCAATATCTGATGGCTTCTGGGCGTTCATGATAATACTGACAAGATCCTACAGAAAGGTGGCAAAAGGTTTCACTCTCGGTTTCATGAACAGTTCAATATCGGAA
>JAKBSB010000270.1 GCA_021845155.1 Thermoplasmata archaeon | reverse complement strand
TATACGGCGTGAGTTTCTCCGATGGTAAGCAGAAAATTGACATAAGGGACAGCAGTTTCCAGGCTGGAAAATCATCCACTGCAGACATTCATGTGAGGGGCGTTGTGAAAGGTGCAAGCTCAACCATACACAGAGGAAACATAGATCTTGAATTTGAGGCTGTTAACGCAACCGGCTTCTATGATTCCAGAATACTGCTGCTGTCAAAGGAGGGATACGCCAATTCAAAACCGGGTTTGATGATCAAGAACAGCAACACAAAATCAAAACATGGATCATCCATAAGTAATGTTAGTGAGGATGAAATAATGTATCTTCGGGCAAGGGGTATAGATGAAAACACTGCAAGGTCAATGATAACGGAAGGCTTTGTATCGTACGTGATAGAAAAGTCAAAAAGCGAATTTATGAACCAGAGGATACGCAGATACACAGAAGGCACAACACTTGTCACGATGGGAACAGATTAAACAGGATTTCCCTATCTTCAATTCCAGTAAAAATAGTGATCTCACTTACCTGGACAGCGCAGCGACGTCCCAGAAGCCAAAATGCGTCATAGACGCTGTCAGGGAATTTTATGAAAATTACAACAGCAATGTTCACAGGGGAATCTATGGAATAAGCGAAACAGCAACTGACATGTATGAAAAATCCAGGGAAAACGTCTCATCATTCATTGGATCCAGTCATGCAAATCAGCTGGTGTTCCTGAGAAATACCACCGAGGCATTAAACCTGCTTTCTTATACTATGGGGAGAAACCTTGTGTCCGGTGATGAGATCCTAATATCCATCATGGAACATCATTCAAACATAGTCCCATGGCAGTTTCTTGAGGAAAAAGGAATCAAGGTCAATTACACAGATATAACCGCTGATGGAAAGCTCGACATGGAAGACTTCAGAAGAAAACTGTCTCCCCGGACCAGGATTGTGTCCTTGACTCATGTTTCAAACCTCCTTGGAACAATAAATCCTCTGGTGGATATTGGCAGGATGGTACACGACAATGACAGCATCTTCATTGTGGACGGTGCACAGAGCACCCCACACATGAAGGTAAACGTCCAGGATCTGAACTGCGATTTTTTTGCTTTCTCAGGACACAAGATGCTTGGGCCATCCGGCATTGGTGTTCTGTATGGAAAAGAGGATATGCTGGAGAGCATGCACCCTTTCCTTGGAGGCGGAGAGATGATCAGGACAGTGACGACCTCAGGGTCCACATGGAATGACGTTCCTCTGAAATTTGAGGCTGGAACTCCGAACATTGAAGGGGCAATAGGACTCTCGGCAGCTGTGGACTACCTCAGGGGCATCGGGATGGAAAATGTCAGGAATCATGAGAAGGATCTTATTGAATACACATTGAAAATGGAGGAGGAATATGCCATACCGGACATGGTTTCATACGGCCCAAAAAACACCGACATCAGGGGTGGGGTTTACTCTTTTAATATCGGTGAAATACCTCCCATGGATATGGACGAGAAGTTCAGGGAGAATGGTGTGATGATTGGCTCATCTGTGCATCCGCATGACATCTCAACATCTCTTGATGCAGGAAACGTTGCTGTCAGATCGGGACATCACTGCGCAATGCCTCTCAACCACAGACTTGGCGTTGTAGCAACTTCCAGGGCTTCTTATTATGTATACAACACGAGAGAAGACATTGAAAAGCTATTTGATCAACTGGAAAAAATAAGGAAGGTGTATGATCTTGGAAGATGAGGAAAGAATGGAATTCATAATGGATCATTACAGGCACCCACACAATTTTGGGACAATGGAAAATCCCACTGAGGAGATAACAGAATATAATCCGGTGTGTGGCGATGCGGTGAAGGTCTCAATATTAATAAAGGATAATATGGTGCAGGATATCAGGTTTGTTGGCAGGGGATGCTCAATAAGCCAGGCTGCGGCTTCGATCCTTACAGATGAAGTCAAGGGAAAGAGTATGGAAGAGTTGAGGAATATGACAGAGAAGGAACACCTGGACAGAATCGGCATAAGGCTCGGACCCAGCAGGGAAAAATGCGCAATACTGTCTTTCAATGCCCTGCGAAAGATGCTTGATAGGTACGGAGTTGAATGAAATGGCTGGATACAAAATATCACTTGACAGAAAAGGATGCCTCAGCGATGCAATATGCACGGCACTGTGTCCTTCAAACTGGTTCATGGATTCAGACGGGAAAGCAAGTTTTAAAAATGAAGTAATAGGGGAGAATGAACTTGAGGATAACATGGAGGCATCCAGATCCTGCCCAACTGGAATCATCAGGATTTCGAAGATTGAACAAACTTCTTAAGACCGTCATTCCTGAATATGTTATCGTGCATGAGAAGATCATCGATCCTCATTCTTATCTGTTTTGTTGAATCCCTTTCCCTGACCGTTACTGTATCATCTTCCATGGTCTGGTAGTCCACTGTTATACAGTAGGGCGTACCGATCTCGTCCTGCCTTGCATATCTTCTTCCAATGGATCCGGATTCATCATAGGTAACAGACTGATTGTGCCCCACAAGTTTGACATGCAGTTCCCTGGCTTTTTCTGAAATCCCATCCTTTTTCATAAGGGGGAGAACACAAGCTGAATATGGGGCAACGTCGCATGGTAGCCCCAGCACCCTGTTTCCATTGTCTCTGGTGTAATACGCATGGAAAAGCACTC
>JAKBSB010000269.1 GCA_021845155.1 Thermoplasmata archaeon | reverse complement strand
TGTTATAGGTCCGAACGGTTCAGGGAAAACAACCCTTCTTAAGGTTCTTCTGGGGCTTGTACAGGCAGATTCCGGACTGGCATCCATAAATGGGATGGACGTCAGGACAATTAGAGGAGAAATAGCGGTTTCCACGAATTTAGCGGAGGTCTACAGGTTAATGGGAAACACGGTGAGAGATATAATCAGGTTGTATTCTGATCTAAAGGGAAGCGATTCAGGAGAAGCAGAGGAACTGGTTTATAGGTTTGGTCTGGAGGCAACCCTTGGGAAGAAAATACACCAACTGAGCTCAGGTGAGCAGAAAATGGTGGGAAATATTATGTCACTGAGTTTTTCTCCATCAATAATTCTAATGGACGAACCATTCGATAATGTTGATCAGGGAAGAAGGCTGAAACTCCTTGACATCATAAAGAAATCCAGTGCGGATATCATAATCAACACGCATGAGTTCGATCTGTTAAATCGGCTTGAAGACTGGACCCTCTATTTCATCATAGAAGGGAAAATTTTTGGAAAATTCTTAGTTTCCCAGTTGAAAAACCTCTATTTAAACAGGGGAGAGGTACCCGGGTGCGTTTCCGTGATGGATACCAGCTTTGGAAAATTCTCAATTACCGAAAACAGTGGAGCGGTTCCAATAGCAGCAGCAAGAAACCTGAATTCAATATTTGACGAGGTGGCTTGATGATCGCAAGATTTTACCTGAAGTCCCTGGTCTCCAACAGGGCTCTGTGGGGGTGGGGAGTAGGTTTCATGGTATTCTGGCTCTTCATGGGGTCATACATCTTTGGTTTCAATATGACAACTAAGATTGAATCTCTTGAATATACTTCGGTATGGTTTTCCTTGATCGGTCTTATTTCAGGGAGTATTATTTCAACCACTGTGGCATATTCTGTCTATTATGCAAATTCATCCCTTGCCTACAGTTTCAGGTTTACAAAACTGAAACCATCAGCCTACATTTTCAATCTTATGGGAAGCACATCTGTTGTAGGAGGTATAATTGGTGCATTCATAATTGTGTTTACGGTCATACTTTTCAGCAGCAGATCAGGATACGTACTGCTCCCAGTTTATCCATATCTTTCCATTGCGATGTTTCTTGTAACTGGAATGTTCATGTTTCTTCTTTCAGTGGTCCTGGTTATATTCGCCAACAATTATACCGGACTCAAGAGCATATCTTTCATTGTTTTCATACCACAACTGCTCTCATATCTGTTTGGGTTCTCAGAACTGGGAATTCCTCTGCCATCTGCAGTCGTTTATGCCAGCCCATTCAGTGACATACCGCGTCTTCTTTACCAGACTTACTCTGGAAATGCATCTCCACTTAACATGTCCAATGGAACCGGTCCACTGCTGAATCCGTATATCCTGATTGTCAGTCTTTTATTCTGGACTGCGCTGCTTTTTGTACTTGCAATGTTTCTGGTCAGGAGGATCAAACCAAGATCCATCGAAGAAGGAAGACAGGTATGAACAGGGATGAAATTCAGGCTCTTTCGGAACATCTGAAATGTCTTGGGACAAAGGCGGTCAGACTGGACAGATACCTTCAAAGAAGGGCATGGGGGGTATATTATTCAATCTGGGCAGTTTCAATACTTCTCTTCACCTTCCTTTCCTATCCTATCAGCCTCATAAGGGGGGCTTATCTCCAGCTGGCCGCCTATGTTATAGCTTATGTTCTGATTGTGTTATTCGCCTCTTATTTCTCGGGGCTTGTTTTTTCAAAGGCCAGGAGGTTGGCCAACCTGGAAAGCGATCTCTCTGATCATCAGGACAGGAACATAAAGAAAAAATGTGGAATTGGAACTTTGGTACTGGCAGTCCTGATAGTTGCAATAATCATTATAGGCTCTGATCTTTTGAGAACAGCTATTGGAGTTCTACTGGAAGTCATAATCCTTGCCCTGATTGATCTCTATGTATACCGGATGCTCGGGAAATCCCTGGGTAAAATACCATTTGAAGGCCTGATGGCGGTATCTGTCTTTATGTTCAGCGATGTTGGAAGTGCCGCCACCGTATTCATATACCGAAGCCCTGAATATTTCGGGTACCTCTGGATACCTACTATATTTGCCTGGTTTATTGCGTCCATATATTCTATATACCATGCAAGAGACGAACTGGTGGTACAAATAGATTCACAGGAGTGCAACTGATCTTGTCAGATAAGAGTGATCATGTGGAAGATACAGCCCATGAAAGCCTCAACTATCTTCTGGAGAGTCTTGGAAAGCAGTTAAATGAACCGGTGATGAAATCCACAGCCAGGTTAATAATAGTCATATCTCTTGCTATAAACAGAAAACTTTCCTTTTCGGACCTACTTACAATAACTGCACTGGGAAAAGGAAGTCTAAGTAACCATCTTGAAAAGCTTCAAAAAAATGATCTCATCAAAATCAGGACAGTGTTCAGGAAAAATGGACCCAGGATATCAATAGAGATCACGGAAACTGGCATGGAAGCATACCGGAATTATTCATCACTCCTGAGAAAACTTACGAATTCAAAATGAGGGGTTTACATATTCATTTTTTGATTTAGAAAATGTATATTTTTGGAAATAAGCCAAAATTTTCATGTAGCGAATAAAAAAAATTATAAAAAGGTGCCTGGGGATTAATCGTCCCCGCCGTCTCCGCCTGGTGATGGCGGAGCCACGCC
>JAKBSB010000268.1:1534-2696 GCA_021845155.1 Thermoplasmata archaeon | reverse complement strand
TAATGAAAAAGTGCTTCCACTCCCTGAAATTTACATTTGCGGGCATTCTATTCTCCATGCATTAATTATGTGGGCAGTTTTAATCTTTGCGAACTGGGATTTTTTCAAGATAGCTCACTGAAACGCCATATATTTCAGGAACAGAAGAGAAGGTACATCTGTATATCTCATTTGATTGTCATCAGGAAGTGCGGTTGCAAGATTAATGTCTGAGCCTTTACAATACACCATGATTCTCCTGGGAACGGGATCGCCCTGAAGATGTATTGAAATCAGTGGAACTTGAAGGGTCGCAGTTTGTTCAGGAAGCCTCAATTTCCTATCAGAAAGATTTTCAACCCGTATAGTTCCTGAGTTTTCTTATCCTGAGATCTATGCTTGGATGAGTTCTTGAGGATAGACTCCAGTATTCCCGTGGACGGGCGTTGAGAGCCATCAGGGTTTCAAGCGCCTCTATCATTTCGGAAGCCATTCCAAGAGTTACCCCAACATATCTATCCGCATTGATCTCCGCCATTTTTCTGGTATATGGGAAAATGACCATAATGTCAAAGACCGCGAAAATCATGAACAGGACGGTTAAGACCATGGAGAATAGGGAGGGACTTATCACTGTGTAAAAAAGGAAATCCAGAGAAACGAAGAGAGGCACTGTAAAGATTATCATGGACACCATGGCATCATGATCGACAAAATGTCCCATCTCATGACCCAGTATGGCTGAAAGCTCTGAGCTTTCCATGTTCTCAAATAGAAAATCAGTCATGACTATGACTGGCTGAGTTATTCCCACCTGAGACGCGTTTGCGATCCTCAACCCATTCAATTTTCTAACGTAAAGTAAAGGTTTTACGGTGTTAACTGTCTCAAGCCTAAACTTCAGGGGGTCAGGGACTTCCACCATGGTTAGGTTAAATTTGCTGCTGTGACCCCGTGACATTCGTGACTGCCTAAAAAATGGAAAGATGATCGAAAGGATAAATGCAATGTTGGAGAGAGCGAATAGCAAAATCCCAATCTGTTCCATGTCTGTAATAATATGGTCATAGAACAGGAGATAGGTTGTTGCTATTAACACCGGGGGTGCAAGTCTCTTCCATCCGTGTGCGTAAAAATGTAAGAATCCCGATCCATGATTTTCTCCAGGCGTAATAAGCATGAA
>JAKBSB010000268.1:0-1524 GCA_021845155.1 Thermoplasmata archaeon | reverse complement strand
TTATGGCCATTGTGAATCCATAACCCGCATATCCGGTTCTTGCCATCAGAAAAGGTTCAACAGATACAGTAAGAATGGTAGTCAGGAATGTGATTCTCACAATCAGTACCGGATTGCTTCCCGTATGAAACTCCTTATTCAATGCGATTTCTCACCCACATTCATTCTCCCGTTTTTCAATAAGAAAAGAGATGCAGCAATGTTCAAATCAGATATACCTGGTCAGATATCTGTAAAGAGTATCATCTTCTTCCCGTGAAAGGAGTGCTTCCAGGAAATATTCAGGATCATTCCGGTAATGAATGAACTCTCCAAGGTGTTTCTTGAACGTTTCAATTGAACTTGTCCTTGGATCGGTAAGGTCCAGACGGTAGTCCAACCTGCCTGTATTGACTGAATCTCTCAGGCTTACATAGCCCAGTGCAACCGTTATCTTATTTTCCGGTATTCCGCTTCCAGCCGAATAAAGTCTCCGATACACGGACAGTTGCTGCCTGTGCTCGTAGCCTCTTTCCGTTGTTCTATCCGTCTTGTAATCAAGTATGAGGTGATTATTCCCTGTCGAATCAGAGAATACGGCATCTATCTTTCCATTGAATGCCAGACCATCTGTCTCTCCCATTTCCGGAAAAACCTTATTGAGTTCAATCAGTATATTTACCTCGGCACCAGCCTGCATCATGGAGTATTTCTCCTGGATTTCCCTGTGAACCATCCTGATATTTTCAAAATAGGCAATATCTTCCGCACTGACCTCCGGTTCCTGTGTGAAAAGATCCTCGGCAATCTTATGTATTCTTGTCCCCCTGGAAAGCGCTTTTGTGGATAACGGGATGGCAAGAATATATCTCTTCATGAATTCGAAAGGTTTAGTTGAGGTTGACACCATGCTGAATGAGATGTTTTTCAGACTCTGAAAATAGGAAGTTACAGCATCCCTAACCCATTTCTTTCTGTCATCAAGAAGTTTTCTGGCAGACTCAGCATTCCCGCTTAAAAAGAGAGAATAAGCTTCATCGTAGAGTTTTCTCTGCTGCCTTTCGGTGATGGCATCTGGCGGATCAACAAGGCGGGTCTTTCCCTCAATGTAGAAACGGTTGCCGTTTGTTGGTTTCTTCACTATGGACAGTTTCTTCTTTGCCCGTGTGAACGCCACAAAGTCAACCCTTATATCTTCCTGATCAAGATCCCCACGGGAATCCTTGCCCAGGGTGCCTTTAAGTATGGAATGCATGACCACATCGATGAAGCTCCTCTTTTTCCTTTCCTCAGAAGGCACATATATCACATGGTCAAATTCAAGCCCTTTTGCCTTGTGGACCGTTGAAAGGACAACTCTTGAGGTAATGTTGCTGGAATCATTTCCATAGTCGCAGAAGGAGAGAAAATCAATCATCTCATCCAATGTTTTATCTCCCCCTATCTCGAAATATTCCATAATTCCCTGCTTTATTGCGACAGCCGAGTTGAAGTATCCGTGTCCCATGGTTATGGATACAGGAATTATCACGCTGTCGAAGAATT
>JAKBSB010000267.1 GCA_021845155.1 Thermoplasmata archaeon | reverse complement strand
TCATGTATCATGGAAATAAAGAAAATCATCGATCTGTCCGTGACTATGAGGGATGGAATGCCTGTATGGCCTGGCAACAATGAGGTGAAAATTGATGTCTTGACCTCTCCAGATGGACATGTGGCGGAGAG
Organism: Thermoplasmata archaeon; assembly: GCA_021845155.1. The sequence continues at coordinate 2,587 of JAKBSB010000267.1, read as the reverse complement.
ATACTCTTCAATAACACATAGCGGAACCCATGTCGACGCACCACTTCACTTTATTCCAGGAGGGTCAACAGTCGAAAGGATTCCTCTTGAAACCTTGATTGGAAATGGTTTCGTCATTCGCCCCGAACCGGAAGGGAAAGAGATAACTGCCAGAAGCTTGGGAAAAGCATGGAAAGACTATTTTGACGGAAATATCATCCTCATAAATACCGGATGGGATGTCAAGAGATCATTCAGCAGGGAGTTCCAGGAAGATTTTCCCGGGCTGTCAGAGGATGGAGCGAAATTTATCATAGACCACGGTGTGAAGTTCCTTGGAATAGACACACTTGGAATAGAGCCTTACGACCACCGTGAGTTTCCAGTCCATAAAATTCTCCTTGGAAAGAATATACCATTCATCGAGGACCTGTGCAACCTTCAATCCCTGCAGGATGGAAAGAAATACCTGATCGTTGCACTGCCTCTGAAGATAGGTGACGGAAGTGGATCCATGGCAAGAGTCGTTGCCCTGGATATATACTGATCTCTAGTCGTGGATCATTATTTACCATGAAAACACATTATCCGGCATGCATCCAGGAGAACCAGGTCATATTGGAAACCTGAAAATAAAGAACAGAATAGTCATGGCACCCATGATTTCCAATCTTGGAAATCCTGAAGGGTCTACAAACGAGAATCATATAAGTTATCTTGAGGAAAGGGCAAAGGGCGGATTCGGGCTTATCATAACAGAATACGCTTTTGTAAACAACAGGAACAGCAGGGGTTCCGTCAACGAAACGGGGTTGTATGACAGAAAATTCATTCCAAAATTCAGGAGGCTGACCGAAAGGGTTCATATGCATGGGGCAAAGACGTTCATGCAGCTTGTCCATGCCGGAGGGAAAGCATCACAGCAGTTCAACAGGATGAGATCATTCGCACCCAGCAGCGTGGACTATGTAGGCACAACACCATGGGAACTGACGCAGCAGGACATATCTGAAATCGTTGAGGATTTTGTGCATGCCGCCAGGAACGCCAGGGATTCCTTCTTTGACGGGATTGAGCTGCATGGAGCTCATGGATATCTTCTTTCCGAATTCATGTCACCAACCCTGAACAGGAGAACTGACAGGTACGGTGGAGATCTTGAAGGAAGGCTGAGATTCCCACAGGAAGTGGTAGAAGCAATAAGATCGGAGGTTGATTTTCCGGTGGGAATGAGGATCAGCCTCTATGAAAACGGCGATAATGAATATGACCCTGAATATGGCATGAAAATTGCAGAAAATATTAAGAATCTGGACTATGTCCACTTCTCTGCCGGCATCTTCAATCCTCCCGGTTCATCTGCTTCTTTCTATGATTCCAGGACACACATATTCAACCGTATACCCAAGAGGCCGGCCATAACTACAATGGTTGTCGGTTCGGTGGTCGATCTCAAGGATGCAGAAAGAGTTCTTTCAGGTGCTGATTTTGTTGCTGTGGCCAGGTCAAGCCTTGCTGATCCTTATTTTGCAAGCAAGCTTCTGGATAACAACATGCCCGTAAGGCCATGCATCAGATGCAACCAGGCATGCAGGGACCTTGCCCTCGGTGAAGTGAGATGCACAGTCAATCCAGACACAGGCCTTGAAAATACTGTCCGGCAATATCCGATCCAGAGGGTCAAGGGCCATATTGCAATTTCAGGTGGAGGCATAAAAGGGATGGAGGCTGCGCTTGAAGCCTCAAAACTTGGGCTTGAAGTCACGCTTTACCACGATGGGAAAAGGCTGGGAGGGCAGCTTCTTTCAATCACCGATAACAGGAAGGCAAATGAGTTCTCCAGGCTTGTTGAATACTATGAAAAGGCGCTGGACATTATGGGGGTGGATGTGGTGCTGAACTCCGTCAACAGATCAGGCATCGTATGCACACCGGACAAAGTCTACCCGGATCTCCCTGAAAAAGATGAAATATGGGTCGATTCAAACATATACAAGCACCATGACCAGGCACTGGAAATGGCTGGAAACCACAGAGTCTACATGAGCAGGAGGAGCCTTTCCAGTCTCGACAGATCAAGGGTTCTTGAATACGAAAAACTTGCATCAGAAAAAGGCATAGTCTTTATTGATCATAAAGGGAAGAAGTTTGATATATCTATCATAGAGAGGAACCAGTATGATATAAGATCAGCAATGGTATCAGGAAGGAATCTCATCCATGAATACATTGAAATGAAATCATTTGATTATCTTTAGATCTCTCCCCTGATCTTTCTCTCCCTTCTTTCCCTGACAACCTTGATATCCGCCTCCTCTTCAGGAGTGAGTTCAAAACGTTCATTCTTCAGTTCTCCAAGATACCTGGCAGGTATCTCACCGGTCAGGAAGACTTCATCTGTTGCCCTGTAAACTGGTATGTTGTCCTTGATCATTTCCCGTGTTTTTATTGCGAGTATTGATGGGGAATCTATGTGGTAAAGACCTGAAACATATGCCTGCCTGACCTCCTTTGAAAGATGTACCCATGTCTTGTCAGACGGGCTTATGCCGGTTTCCCTGATAAATTCGTACTCCTCCGGTGTTGTCTGGAAATAAAGCTCAAGATC
>JAKBSB010000266.1 GCA_021845155.1 Thermoplasmata archaeon | reverse complement strand
AAAAAATTCAGAAGAATACCTGTAACGCCTCATGAATTCTGGAAAAGTAACCTTGGCACCAATGCAAAAATTGCCCTGGTGTTTGGAAGGGAAGGGGACGGGCTCAGGAACAGTGAACTTGAAATATGTTCTCAGTTCCTATTTATCCCCGCAAACCCAGAATATCCCGTATATAACCTGTCACATGCAGTAACTATAGTTCTTTATGAGATGAACCGCCAGGCTCTGGAAGAGGAATATATGGCATCTCCTCCTGACGAACCGGTAAGTCCTGAGAATTTCAACCTCCTGCTGGAGAAGGTTTACCAGATAATGGACATTGTTTCATATCCGGAATACAAACGAAGGAACACAGATGTCATGATTCGCAGGATTCTTGGCAGGGCTTTATTAAGCGACACTGAATTCTACAAGATAATGGGAATACTGAAGTTGATAAAAAGAGATCTGAAGGGTGGCTATGAGACCGGATCGGAAAAATAATGTTTCTGTTCAAGAAACGTTTATTAATTGTTTAACATTATGGCACTGCACTAGATGGTAACAATGTCATTGAAAGTAGAAAGAAAGTCAAACCCTTATCTAAAGGACACAATATTAAACTTAAGCAAAATTTCAAGGGAAGCTGGATCAGTCTTCTGGCGGGATATAGCCGAAAGGCTTTCCGAAGGGAGGGAACGATACGCATCCATTAACCTCGGGAAGATAGACAGGCTGGTTAAGGACGGGGAAACTGTTGTCGTTCCGGGCTCAGTTCTCGGATCGGGTTATTTTGAGAAGAAAAAAGTGACAGTGTCCGCACTGAGCATATCTGAAAAAGCTAGAGAGAAACTGGCTTCATCCGGGTCAAAATTCATAACACTTGAAGATCTGGCCAAAGACAACCCGAAAGGGACAAATTTTAAAATACTGAGGTGAGAAAGATGATGTATATTGATGCTGACAACGCAATTTATGGAAGACTGTCCACATTCGTGGCAAAGAAGCTTCTGGAAGGAGAGGAAGTGGTAATTGTAAACGCGAATCGTGTTGCAATAACAGGAAGCAGGAAATTCCAGTTGAACAGGTTCATTGAGAGGAGAGACATTGGAAGCAACCGTAAGGGACCGTACTATCCAAGGACTTCAAACCAGATATTGAGAAGATCAATCAGGAATATGCTCCCTGTCAATACCACAAGAGGAAAATCTGCCCTGGAAAGATGCATGGTCTATGCTTCAGTTCCGAAAATTATGAAGAACAAGGAATTCCAGAAACTGGAAGAATTCGAAAACAAGAGAGTGAGCGGTTTCGTCACACTTCAGGAAATATCAAAGACGCTTGGTTATAAGGTGAGAGAGTGAAAGGTCAGAATGTTATAATAACCTCCGGCAAGAGGAAAACTGCCATTGCGAAAGCAGTAACCACAAAAGGGAAGGGCATCATTACAATTAACGGCTATCCAGTGGAGCTTTATCCTGTTGACATACTCAAAGAAAAGATTATGGAGCCAATAAAACTCCTCGGGGAAAGAGTGGACCAGATCAACATCGATGTAAAGGTCAAGGGCGGAGGAACAACCGGACAGGCAGATGCTTCAAGGACTGCAATTGCCAACGGAATAGTGAAATTCTTCAAGGATGACACTGTTGAAGAGGCATACAGGCAGTATGACAGGACTATGCTTGTAAACGACATAAGAAGAAAAATGCCGAAGAAACCCATGGGAAGCGGAGCCCGGGCAAAGAGACAGAAATCTTACAGGTGATCTGATGATTATACCGGTTAGATGTTTCAGTTGCGGGAAAGTTGTTGCTTCTGATTACGTGAAATATATGGAAAGAATGAATGAGATCAAATCCTCTGGCAGGGAAGTTACCCCAGAGGAAATCTCGAATATACTTGACGATTTGCACGTTGAAAGATACTGCTGCAGAAGGATGATACTCTCCCACACTGACCTCATAGACGAGATATTGCCCTTCTCGTGAAGGGACCGTGGGGTAGTTTGGTATCCTACCAGCTTGGGGTGTTGGTAACTTGAGTTCAAATCTCAACGGTCCCATAGCCAATAGAGTTTAGGTTCTTTTTAGAGACTCTTTTGTAATGCATTTAATTTAAGCCTCTTTTTGAATTTCCAGTTTTAAAATTTATGAATGGCATTACCTGTCTGATTTCCTATTGCCTTAAAAAGCCCATAAAAATATATGTCATAAGAATAATATAAATTTATAATGTGCATGAACTACATGGAACCATATAAAATGAATAATTCCGGTGTTGGGTTAGTTTCCATTAATGATAAGGATTTCAAGATATATCTCGAGTCACAGATAACCCAATATGCCAGGGATAAGATCAGGGCTGGAACCTGGAATGAAAATGAAGCAATCGATCTCTCCAGAGAGTCTTTCGCTAAACTTTTACCCGATGGGAGAAAGACGGTGGGCCACTCCATTATGACTATTATTGACGAGACCACCACAGATAAAGTGGGGATATTATGGGTAGAGTGGAAAAACATGGAGCACAAGTCGTCATATATCTGGGACCTGGTAATATACGAAAAATACAGGAGGAGAAACTATGGAACCCGGGCCCTGAAATCCCTGGAAAAAATGGTTAAAGATAGAGGCATCTCCAGTATTACCCTTCACGTATTCGGGCACAATAAGCCCGCGGTCTCATTGTACAAATCACTTGGTTATTTCTGCACAGACATGATAATGAAAAGGGAATTGTA
>JAKBSB010000265.1 GCA_021845155.1 Thermoplasmata archaeon | reverse complement strand
TTGCTTCCAGGTTCAATTTCGCACTGGAAATGCCAGAAATCTTCAATGATGATAATTTTGTATGGGTCACTGATTCAATAGGCGCACAGAGAAACCGGCCAGTTAACCTGTCTTTCATTTCAGACACGATAGTGAAGAGGATGCTGGAAGGAAGAAGTTCCGTTGTATTTGTGGATGTATTTGATCTTCTCATTGTATATCACGAGTTCTTTGAGGTGGCAAGGGCCTTTGAGCAGATAAAAAGCGCAGCAATAGAGAAAAATTCTTATCTGATACTTGTTTTTTCGGACAACGCAATGGACAGCATCCAGTTCGGGCAAATCACGAGGTTCTGCCAGGAATGGCAGCCTGAAAGTATAGAAGATCTTGAGTTAAGAGGTTAGGTGGAAATGGAAAACGAGAGCCTGTTTGGCAAGATAAATGAGTTTTTTTCCCAGAGCAGGGGAAGATCTCTCATTGTCAAGGGAAAACCCGGAGCAGGTAAGACCACATTTGCACTGGAATTCCTGGAGAGTGTCAGGGAGAACTCCCCTGTTTCGTACCTTTCATACAGGTCTTCGGACGCCTCTCTCTACGAGACATTCAAATGGCTGGAAAGCGTTTCCATAAAAACTGAGGATGCTGCCACCAGCGAACTGGTCAATGTGAATACAGAATCCCTATCAAAGCTTGAGCGAATGATTGAAGAAGGCAAAATGAGCACCTCGATTGAGGGAAACCTCGTCCTGAACATACAGGACCTTTTACCGGAGATCAAGTTAATCTATAATTTTGTTGACAAGAATTTTAACGGTAACCCTATCATAGTCATAGATTCAATTGATGCCATTGCTGAAAAGTACGATATGAATGAGAATGTGCTTTTTTCCCTGTTGAATACGGATCTTGTTGAAAAATCCGGTGCAAACCTCATTGTGATTATAGAGGCAAAGGAGAAGCCAAAACTGGAATATTTTGCAGATGGTGTAATATCAATGGATTATTACCTCAAGAATGATTTTCTTGTCAGAACTGCAACCATTGAAAAGCTCAGAGGAATATCAATTTCATCATCGCCAATTTATATCTATTCTCTTTATGCAGGCAGATTCCTGCCCCTTGACCGGGGACCCGTGCTGTATCCCAACACGAAGATAAAGATGCCTAAGGTTGAAAATACCGATCTCTTCCAGGTTCCACTTGGAAGTGCGGAACTGACAAAACTCAACCCAACCGGGGAGGACAGTGTTCCCCTGGGATCCTTGATAATACTTCACCGTGAGGATGAATCAACCGGAGTCAACGACCTGGTAAACCTAATGAAAAACAACATGATAAAAAATGCCATTTCCCAGAACCGGGGAGTCATAGATGTTACTTCCGGAAGTTATGAATCGTCAAGGGTTCTTACAGCCAGCCTCGAGACTGAGAACCTGAAGCATTACATAACAGCGGAGAAATCCAAAAAATCCAATTCATTTATCATAAACCTTGAAGGAAAAAGCATAGCGGAAGATTTCCCAAATGAAGTCGTGGATTTCTTTCTTTCCAACTCGTCCAGGCCAAACCTGTACTTCTTTTCCTCAGATTTTCTCATATTCACGTACGGGTACGAATTTTTCGGCGATCTTCTGAATCTGATCAACGGCCTGAGGCCCACCGGGGCAATAATAATCATCACGGACGATGATTACTACAAGAGGATAAGCCATTACGCCAGCCTCACAATACATTTCAGGGAGGCAAACGGATATGTCCTGGTCAATTCCTCAAACAGGAGGCTCTATGCTGCAACGCCAAAATATGATGCGGACAGATGGCCCGTTATGAAGCTTTCAGAAATAGTGTAGTGCATTGGCTAATGCAGTTCTTCTATGGAGACTATGCTAAGGTTTTTTATGGACCTGTAACCCTGTGTCTTCATACCCATGGTTGACGTAAGTTCCCAGAGTGCTATGAGAGATGATGACACAAGGTAGACGGAACCTGACTGTGCCTTGTCCAAGTCGGTGGAATTTACCCTCCCGGAGGCTATGATCCTGTTGCTGTCTATTTCAAAACCAAGGTCTTCGTAAATTACCCTTACATGGTTTATCCCGTAAATTTCGTGGAAATGAGAAATTGCCTTTTCGGAAATTTTCCTGGCGCTGTCGAAAATATTTACTTCCATATCAGCTTCTGACCTGAGGAATTCGGATACCTCAGTTTCCACAAGCATTTCTCCCTTTGAACTCACCCGGTACTTCAATGAAATCCCAATAAGCTTTAATCCACTGAATGATTAAGTATTTATGTTTCCGGCAACAAGGATGAGAAGGACAAGAACAACACCGCGAATGCGTGACCTAGTGGCAGAAACCCGGATTGATCCATCAAAGCTCATCATGCCTGTTTTTGTGGATGAAAATCTGAAGAATATGGCTCCTATTAACTCCATGCCGGGAATTTACACATACCCGCTGGAAATGGTCGGGAAGTACCTGGAGAGCCTTGAGACCAAAGGAATAAGGAACATCCTCCTTTTCGGTGTTCCAGCCCACAAGGATGCCATGGGTTCCTCTGCGTACGATCCCAATGGCGGAGTGCAGAAAGCTGTTAAGCTTGCCAAGGAGAAGACTTCGCTGACTGTCATGACTGATCTCTGCCTCTGCGAGTATACCGATCATGGACACTGCGGCATAGTTGAGAAATCCGTTATAAATAATGACAGGACCCTTGATGTTTATGACCGCATTGCACTAAGTTATG
>JAKBSB010000264.1 GCA_021845155.1 Thermoplasmata archaeon | reverse complement strand
TTCCAGAATCTGGTGGTATTTTCCAACATGCTGGGCGGAGTGACTGTTTTCACATCCCGGTCAATCATTATTGATATTTTCTATATTCTGGGTGCGGTAGCTAATTACTACATCTTCCTGGCAATAATGGGAATTGAGATGGGTGTGCTTGTCCTGTTCCGGATGAAAAGCATCCAGTGGAAAGAAAAAAGGGTAAACCTTGCACTCGCACTTATAGCCTTTGCTTTGTATACCACCATATATCCAAATTTTATAGGCAATGCTACATACTCGAAATTGCCACTATGGGCCAATGTAGGTGCACTGGCGCCACTATATCCGTATATGATTGCAGCTCTGCTGGGAAGTTATGCCCTTTATGCTGTGCTGGCCCTGCTTTTTGGAAGAAGAAGCTATTGCAGCACACTCTGTCCTTCTGCAGTGATGTATGGTGGGAGCTTGGGCCAGTCCATGATCGCCTACAACTATGAATCAGAATTCAGCAGGAAGAATATTGGAAGCAGGTTCAAGGGATGGGTAATTTCCGTTATTTCATCCCTCTGGGTCATAATGATTGTGGTATCATTCCTATCATACATCGCGGCATCAAAACTCGGGTCCTTCAATCTTTACGGAATAGATGTATCAGTTTATTTTTCATTTTTTATCTGGAATTTTCTCTGGTACGTTTTCTTCATTTCAATACCTTTTGTTGGAATGAGCCCGTGCAGAAGATATGGCTGGTGCACAACAGGTACCTTTGTGGGTTTCTTCAGTAAACTTGGACTTTTCAAGCTCAAAGTCAAAGAACCTGCCACGTGCGTGACCTGCCCGACAAAGGACTGTGTTTCAGCCTGCGAGGTGGGCCTGGGTGATCTTGCTGGGCAGTTTATAAAAACCGGTGAGTTCAAGAGCACAAAATGTGTTGGAGCCGGTTCCTGTCTGGAAGCATGCCCGTACGACAATATCTTCTTTTATGATATAAGAAATTATTTAAAGGAAAGAAAGACAAAGAATTGAAGTATAATCAGTCGAAATCCTTGGTTGAGACTTTAAGCTTCTTCTTTGCCGGTTCCATGTCGATGTGCTGGAACTGTGATTTCAATTTTTCAAGTACTCTTGGTAATGAAGTGTATTCCATTTCATCCTCTGGTAACCTGTGTGGCTCAAATGGCCCCATCCTTCTGAGATAATCAACAATGTCAACAGCCGTCTTCCTTGCACCGTCGAAAGCTGGATCATCGAACATATCAACAGGACCTGTCAATTTTCCATCTTTAAGAACAAAACCCAGGGCAACAACCCTCGGTGGTCCGTCGAATCTTGTCATTTTTGCATCTTTCATGCCAACGGGCATAAGAGGACCATTGAATGATCCCCTCATCCATCCTGAAACTAGGTACGGATGTGAAAAAGCCTCCAGTGATTCGCCCGCGGCAGGCAGGCCTGACTGTATCCTAACAATGCCCGCAGGGTCATCCTTCCCAACATATTCACCGGCTATAAATGAGAGTTTATCAGTAGTTATGACAGACACATTCTCATCCGGGAGTTTTTCATGGTTTTCCTTTGTGAACACCCTCTTAACTACATACCTGCTCTTTGACCCGATCATGCCCATGATATCGTACATGTGTTCAGGCGTGTTGAGGTAAATCTTCTTTCCCTCGATTATGTCCCATATCTCGAACTTGAATCCGTCATGCATATTTGGGTCTATAACAAGACCAGGAGTGTTATATGGGTCTGCAAACATCTTGAATATAGGGAAATTGAATGCTCCCGGCTCTGTCTTATCCATCATGTATATTATAAACGGTTCGGATTTCCTGGCATTTATTTCCATCTCCGCGACTCCCGGCCCCATTCCTTTAATGTTGCCTGAGAAAGAATCTTTCAGGAGGTCCTGTCCGGCACCGTAAAGTCCAACCTTCTTCGCCAGTGCAGTGCCTGCTATGAACGCGTTCCATGCAAGTTCGTGGATTTCAGAATTGTCTACACCGAGATTATGTATCATAGTTATCTGTATGTCGTCCCCAACGTGGGAAATAAAATGATCTGTAAGAATTCCACTTCCATGCTCTCTTATATATTTTCCAACTTCCTGAACTACCGGTTCGTAAACGCTGGAATGCCCGGGAAGGCTTCCTATGTCTGCTTTTATATGAGATATTGTAGTCTTCATGAGATTAATTAGTTATATCTTCATTTAAATGTTTCGCAGATCACTTTTTTGAATAGCCAATCAACGATTTTTTTTGTTTTGTACATCGGCATTTTGAATAATCAAAACCTTTGCATAAGTGAAAAGAGTTATAATTGAAGGTTTTATTATGCTTCAGCATGCTAAATCCTCTTCTAATTGTACTGTTGATAATTATTGCCTGGGGTCTCATACTTGTAATTGCGGCCCCATTTATCAGGAAATCGAAACATTTTTCATTCATGGGCCCAGCCATCATGGTAAAGGCCGTAAAAAACAGGAAGATAATGGATAAGGTATCCTCAAGATTTCCGGGAATAATTTTCTCTCGTATCTCAGTGGTGCTGGTTATCATTTCATCCATTGTTGCGATGGTTTTCCTCATATACGGGTCCTATCTGGCGACTGTTGTTCGCGATGTAAGTCCCCCCTCCCTGCTTCTTTACCTGGTTTTGCCAGGCATTAACCCGGCAATTCCGATTGTTTTTGGAACAGTTTCGCTGATTGCCGCAGTTGTGATTCATGAATTTTTTCATGGTATTGTGGCA
>JAKBSB010000263.1 GCA_021845155.1 Thermoplasmata archaeon | reverse complement strand
GATCTACAGGGACGTTCCCAACCTCTTACAGAGGATTTCATGGAAGCAATCGCCATCATGCCATTTTTCAGGACTTATCCAATGGATTTACTTCTGTTTTTCCATCTCATGAAACAGTATAATCGTTTCGCAATTCATCTCCTCTCTAAAGATCGGAGCTTTCTTGCTCAGATGATCGTAAGATTGCATGTTAAGTTGGTAGCATAATAAACCTTCTCGGTGCAAGATTATAAATGAAATATCGGTACACAACAGGTGTACAAGCTTAAAGGGAGCATATCAAAGTCAACTATTATGTGCTAACTATAACCTCTTCTTCGCTTTCATTCCCATCTTACGAAAGGGAAATTCATGCCAGCAAATGTTAAATCATGAAAGCTTCCTATGAAATTGGATTCATTCTCGATTGCTGCCGGTATTGAATCTGCTTTCAGGTGATTTACAACATTGAGTTGCGAAAAACAATAAAAAGTCTTAAGGTATGTTGTTTAAGCGATGAAGGCCATAGTATTTGTGAAAATGAGCGAGAGATTTCCGGGTAAGCACAGGATTCTTGTTAATGGCAAACAGATTATAGATTACGAACTGGAAAGGATCAGGAGATCTGGATGTTTTGAAGAGCTGATTGTTCTTTCCAAAGACATATACCTGACAACAGGGAATGCCCGTATATTGAAGGATACAACGGAGGGAACACTCATTGATTCTATACTTTTTGCCCTTGAACAGGAAAGCCTTTTCATGGCTTTTGCCGGCGATATGCCGCTTGTATCTCCCCAATTCATAAAGACAATGTGCAGCATTTACAGTGGAAAACCCATTGTGCCACAATGGAAAAACGGAAAGCTTGAACCAATGATGGCAATATACAATAATTCCCTGATTCCGGGTCTTAAATCATATATAGAATCTGGAAAAAAGAGCCTTAAAGATTTCATACTCAATTCCGATTTTTTGAGAGTGGAAATTCCAAATGAAAAATATATGGAGAATTGTTTTTTAAATGTGAACTACCCTGAAGACCTTATGGATGTTGAAAAACTGCTTTGAGCATCATTTATCAATTTCTTCCGGATGTTTATGGATCCGTACTGTCTCTAATTTCGGTTGATCTCAGAATATACATGATCTGAAATGGAAAGTATAATTTCGTTTGCAACTCCCTGTGCGTCAGGTGACCCAGGCACAACAAAGACAGGTTTTCCGGATATAATGAAGAGAGATGCGTCCGAAAGTACAGTCAGCGGTCCAGATCTTTCAAAACTGATCTTCCTGAAAAGCTCTCCAAAGCCCTTTACCTCCCTGTCCGATAATTTTCTCAGTACAGTTGTGGTCATGTCAAATGCTGTGATCCCGGTTCCTCCAGAATATACAAACACATCAAAGTCATCAAAATTAACGGTGAATGCCTTGAGTATTTCCACCATGCTGTCCTTCACTACTGTCCTTCTGGATTTTTTACCTTTTTCCTGGAACAGGCTCTGCATCAGCTTACCGGTTTCGTCATTATCAAAAGTTCTTGTTGTTGAGACTGTCACAAGGAGATATGACAGATCCTTTACCGGAAGATCTTTGTGGACCATCAGTCTGCACCCTTGAGGGGGATTTTTTCCTTAAGATCAACCTTTATGTTGCTTATTTCAGTATTTGGATACTGTCCATTGCTGTCCTTTTCCATGTATTTAACCATGTCCCATACAGTGAGAAGAGACGCAGAAACACAGTTAAGTGCCTCCATCTCAACTCCAGTCTTGTATCTGGCTGATACTTCACATGTGCATTTAATCCCTTTTTCCTCGATGGTGAATTTCGATTCTGCATGATCCAGTGCGATAATATGACAGAACGGTATGGTGTCGGGTGTATGCTTCGAGGCCATTATTCCTGCCGCCCTTGCCGTACTCAGGACGTCCCCTTTCTTCACGTTACCTTTCTGAATTGCTTCCAGTGTCTCCTGCTTGAGTTTTATGAATCCAGATGCCACGGCAGTCCTTCTTACAATTTCTTTATCACCGATATCGATCATGATTAACCACCACTGACCGGTGGGAATATGGCGACCTCATCTCCATCCTTCAACTGAAGTTCATGGGAAGCAAAATTCCTGTTAACCGAAACGAGGACATCCCTCTTTGTCCTGCCCATGTCTGGATATTTGTCCCTTATCCTTACAAGCAGATCAGAAATGGGTGCACCCTCATCCACTACTATTGTATCCTGATCAGTTCCCGTTATATCCCTGAAAAGTGCGAAGTACCTCACCACTATCTTCATAATTTTCCCTCCAGTATGGCTCCCTGCCCTTAACTGCTTTCCTGTATATATTAATGAGTCTCTCCTCTGAGTTCCCATTTCTGACCTCCCTCAATATATCAGTGTAATTGTCGTTTCTCATGAGGCATGGTTTAAGGAGACCAGTTGAAGTCACCCGTATCCTTGTGCAGTGATTGCAGAAGTCCGAATTCATCATTGGTTTGACAAATTCCACATCGGCATATCCGTTCTCTGTTTCAACAATATATCTTGGCCTGTTGTGGAGAATGTTATGTTTCACCTCCACTGCACTCCTGATCACCTCTTTCTCGATTGGGTTGAGATCAACGTGATATTTCTGGAAGTCTTCTGAATTTATGTTTTCTCTGGTTGTTTCATACTCTATGAACTGAATTCTTACCCCAAGTAGCGCGGACAGGTTCACAAGTCTCTGTATCTGGTCTTCATTGACCCCTTTTAGAACG
>JAKBSB010000262.1 GCA_021845155.1 Thermoplasmata archaeon | reverse complement strand
AGAGCCTTTCTTCCTGAATGCAGGTGATGGGCTCATACTTGACCAGGATTTTCTCAATATTTTTGTCGAAAGAGCATCCAGCGACCCTTCTTCAAACCACCTCTGCCTCATGGAGGTTACGGAACCACAAAAATACGGAACAGCAGAGTATACTGTTTCCGGGGACCTCATTGAGGTGAGATCTGTTGTTGAAAAATCAAAAAGTCCTCCTTCCAATCTTGCACTCTGTGCCTTTTATTACCTGAACTGGGACGTGATGACACGGATTGAAAGAACAGGATCAAATATTGAGATCACACCAGCCATAAACAGGAGCATTATGGATGGAATCCGCACCTATGGATACAGGATTGACAGGTCAAAATGGATAAGCGTTGGGGTGTCGGAAAGCTATATTGATGTGCTTGGAAGATCACTTGAATATTCAAAGTCACACAGATAGATCCTCTATGCCTTCCATAGGGTTCTGGGCATTATTGAATCCCTGTGCTTCAGTATCCTGTCCCTGTATCTGGATAGATCTTCCAGAATTATTGATATCTCCTGCCTGAGTTCCCTCTTTCTTCTATACCCCAGATCCTTCAGTTTCTGGTTTTCCGGGTTATAATAGTGATCTTCCATCTCCACCCGTGGATTCTCAACATGCTTTATCTCTGCAATTTTTCCTGTCTCTTCTCCATATACCTCCTGGACGGTTTTGGCAAGGTGGTTTACTGTGTAATATTCGTCAAACTGGTTATAGACCCTGTATTCGCCTTTTTTGGGAGGTTTACTGATTCCCAGAGCAAGACATGATACACTGTCCTCCAGGGAGAGGAAACCTCTTGCCTGGTTTCCCTTTCCGTAAGGTGTTATTGGAAGTCCAGCAACTGCCTGAGCACAGAATCTGTTAAGGGCTGTGCCCCAAACCTCGTCCGTATCAAATCTCGTATATAGATCCGGATCCGAAATCTCCTCCGTTCTCGTTCCGTAAACAACTCCCTGCATAACGTCTGTAACAGAGATATTCCACACACGGTTGGCAAACATGAGGTTGTTGGAATCATGCACCTTGGTCCAGTGATACCATGAACCTGCATTTTTTGGAAACGGCAGATGATCTTTTCTTCCCCTGTACTCAATGTCGAAAAAACCTTCCGGAATGTCAATGTTCGGGGTACCGTATTCACCCATGGTCCCAAGTTTCAGTATATGGCAGTCAGGAACCTGGTCCTTGACCTCGTAGACAAGGTTTATGGTGCTTACTATGTTCTTCACCATGGTCTCCTTTGCCTGTTTAAGTCCCAGCATCGAATATGGGGCGGATCTCTGCTCCGCCAGATGCACCACTGCTTCCGGTTCAGTTGCCTTTATCACTTCATGCAGTTTCTCAGAATTACTAACGTCGCCCCTGAAGAACTTTATTTCACCCAGTCCGGAGCTGGATGCATCAGAGATTCTTTTTTTCATCGAGCCTATGGGAAGCGCGGAGTCGGAGTTGACCTCCCTCACACGCTTCCTCGTATAAAAGTTATCCATACCTGTCACCTCATGACCTTCCCTCAAGAGGCGCAGTGAAAGCGGCCACCCTATATAACCATCAATGCCCATAATAAGAACTCTCATGTTTCAGGTTAATGGAATCTGCTTAAAAATGCTTTCAGAAAATTGCAATTCCGTATTTTAGATATATGTGGATGTTATGACCCTTGGATTTGGCAATTTTGATTGAGTTCCTGAAGGTATTCATACCACTATTTGTGGTCATAGACCCATTCAGCAGCATGGTTCTATTCATGTCCCTCACATCTGGAATGGATGCCAGAGCCAAGAAGACCATAACTGCAGATGCAGTCATTTACGGCGGAATAATCCTGATCTTTTTCGCACTTGTGGGAAACTTCATCATACTGTTCTTCGGAATATCCATACCTGCCCTTGAAATTGCAGGAGGCCTTATCCTTCTCATAATGGGAATTGAAATGGTACGGCAGGGAGACAAGCCACCTTCTTCCGGCGGTAGATCCACAGCAACCGACGTGGGTATAGTGCCACTTGCTACACCCCTGCTGGCAGGTCCCGGAGCCATATCCCTTGTTATTATACTCATGGAAGGGAGTATCCTGACAAAGGTCATGACGCTCATATCCATTGTGGTCCTTTTTCTTGTGGTATACGTTTTCTTCTTCTTTTCCAACCGTATCAACAGGATATTTGGCGATAAAGTCATGAAAGTCATCACCAGAATTTTTGGTGTACTTGTTGCTGGTTTTGCCGTGCAGTATTTCATAAATGCACTTGCACTGCTCGGATTGAAATAAGATCATAGTGGATCATGAGGACATTATTGTGAGGACATTGTCAACAGTTCTGTAGAATTCCTCGCTTCTTGTGTTCCTAGGTCTTGGAAGATCTATCTTCTTTGACTCTATGACCCTGCTTGGGCGCCTGCTCAGGATAATTATGCGATCACTCATCTGAACTGCCTCATCAACGTTGTGCGTGACCATTAAGACAGTGTGTGGAGGAAGTTCCGGAGACTCCCAGAGATCCAGAAGTTCTTCCCTTATGGCCTGTGCGGCAAATACGTCAAGCCCCACGAATGGTTCGTCAAGCAACAGGATGTCAGGGGATGTTGAAAGTGCTCTTGCTATTGAGGCCCTCTGTTTCATCCCTCCGGAAAGTTCCCTGGGATAAGCCTTTTCGAATCCATCTATTCCAACCATTTTTATGAATTTAAGGGCTGTTTCCTTCCTGACCT
>JAKBSB010000014.1 GCA_021845155.1 Thermoplasmata archaeon | reverse complement strand
TTTTTATCCCGGAACGGAGGATAGCAATCACTGCCAGGAAGTAGAATGTCCTCACCACAAATGTATTTACTATTAACCTTAATTCCTCAAGTTTTTAGGGTATAATCTCTTGAAACACCCATAACTTCTCTGCTTTCTTATTTCATGGATAAAATTCACAGGATTATTGTATACATTGATGCTAAAATCATTGAGGCGGCAAAGAAGGTTGGAGAACAGTTGTATATACCGGTCGAGGCAAAGAAGATCAGTAAGCAACATTACCGGTATAAAGATACCACAAAGTGGGATAGGGAAAAGAGGAAGAGGATAAAGGCTTCGGAGTACCTGGTGAAGATTAATGAGAATGGCCTTATGGTGAAGAACAGTCAGTCCATTCATGAATTCGGCAGCTCGGAGCTTGTGTTGGGATACTGGATGGCATATTACCCAGGAAAAGATGGAGTTATGGGTCGATCTAATTAGAAAATTTGGAATGTGCATTTATGTATTGGTCGTTCAAAGATCTGCTCATTCTGTCACGTGAATATCATGGGAATATTAAGTGAAATAGATTTGGCACTAGAAGAGAAATGATAAATCCAGACACTCCAGGAAGGAACAATGACGAGGTCAAGAACTAGTGTAATGTTTCCATAATTGCTGGAAGAAAGACCATTGAAAACGACTAATATGCTTCCATTGTTTGCCGAGATGCTTGAATAAGGAATATTTTTCCCTGATGGAAAAGCAATATCTCCCTTACTTATAGAAATAGATGATGAGGAAAATGGCGCTTTGACACTTTGTTCAAGTTTCTGAATCTCGACGGTAATTGCAAAGGAAACAGAAGCTCCAATAGGGCCATCGGGAGCGATGAATTTTAAGCTATATGTGCTGCTCATTCCAGAGTAGTTAAACGTGGCATTTTCTTCGGTGGGCCCTGTAGACTTTAATTTTTCTAACGGAAGAGTATACGGAGAAAAAACCACTGAGGTCACACTGTAGCTTACTAAAGCGAACAGTAAAGCCAACACTATGACTTTAGTGACTTTAGACCTTATCACCATATCGAGACACCTCTACGCTGACCCCAAAGCTCCTGTGTAAAAGCTAATCGAGTTAACGCTACCGTATACAGGAGGGTAGTTGACATTAGGATTCACTATCCAAATCATTGAAGTGTAAGTAAACTCTTCTATAGCATTTGAACTTGGATCATAGTTGAAGTAATCGCTGTTTGTCCAAAGACCGAACAAATAACTCCACTTGAACCCAGGAATAAAAACATATAGAAGCCACGGGGAACCAAGAATATTGTCGTATTGAAAATACTTCCCTGTATTGACTCCTGCATTTTGGTCATTAGTGACAGAATTCCACCCTTTATTGTTAGGATTGCTAAATTGCACGAAACCGAACGGGGTCAAGAAGGGTACGCCATAAAATGTTGCAACAGCCTTAAGAATAGCCATAACAACTTGCAAGAGATTGAATTGTGACGTAGAGTTACTATTTTCGGTTCCATATACAGTATTGTGGCATGAATAGAAGTAATGACATTCTATGGCCAGAGTAAAGTCTTCCCGGATCACCCGATAGTTTCACCTTTCTGTCAGTTTAATGTTCCCGATTGGGAAAGTCCCACTGATGACGATGAGATTCCCTGGAGTGCTGTTCTATTGATTTTTCCATTTATCAGCACGAAAACGAGGGCTTTATTTATTTGCCATAGATGGGGTAACATCTCCTAACTTTAATTATCCTAGAATTCCCAGTAAAGAGGAACGATCAAAGGTTCATCGAGTTCCAGAGATCAGTAATATTCTGGATTGCGTTATTGATTTTGGTGCATTATTACTCGACCCACGATATTTTACATATTCATCTTCATCCCATGAAATTCGTAATTATTATCAGTCTCGATTGTATTTTATATCCATGGCCTCCAGTGATAAAAAATCAGACGTTTTTGACAGATTCTACAGAGTAAGAGATAGAACTCTGAAAATAGTTGAGCCCTTGGCTGTGGAGGATATGGTCATACAGTGTGGGCAGGATACAAGTCCCATGAGGTGGCATCTTGCTCATACCACGTGGTTCTTTGAGAAGTTTGTTCTCAGTAAGTTCGTGAAGGGCTATTCTGTGTTCGATCCTTCATTTGATTACCTGTTCAATTCATACTATGAGACCATAGGAAATTACTTTCCAAAAAGGATCAGGGGTACACAGTCCAGGCCAGGTGTGGACAGGATTCTTGAATACAGAATGAAAATTGAGAATGACATTGCATCCAGTATTGAATCACTGGAAAGTGAAGAAGCGCTTTCCGTTATTGAACTTGGGATAAACCATGAAGAACAGCATCAGGAACTTATGTTAATGGACATCAAATACAACTTCTTCAACAATCCCTCTTTTCCCCAGTATATGGACAGGAAACCTATTGTCGAAGCATCCTCAGGTGCCATGGAATACAGCAGATTCGAACCGGGACTTTTTGAAATAGGGCATTCCGGCAATGGATTCGCATTTGACAACGAAACCCCAAGACACAGGGTCTGGCTTGACGGGTTTGAGATTTCTGACAGGCTGGTTACAAACCGGGAATACCTGAAGTTCATGGATGATGGGGGTTACCAGAACCCATCATACTGGCTTTCAGACGGTCTGGGTGTATCCAGGAAGAATAACTGGAAAGCTCCTCTTTACTGGGTTGAGGATGGAAATGGATGGAAAATTTTCACTCTTTCCGGGCTTCGTGAAATGGTGCTTGACGAACCAGTTTCGCATGTGAGCTTCTACGAGGCAAATGCATTCGCAACCTGGTCTGGAAAAAGGCTTCCCAGGGAGGATGAATGGGAAGTTGCATTTTCCGGATTTAAGGCTGAACCGTTCAGTAATTTCATGGAGGCTTGGAACCTTCACCCTTTACCACTTTCCAGGAGAGACACTCCATCTAAACAGGCTCTGGGAGATCTCTGGGAATGGACACAGAGTCCATATGTTCCATATCCCGGAAGTTCCCCTCTTCCAGGATCAGTGGGTGAATACAACCACAAGTTCATGGCAAACCAGATGGTCTTGAGAGGAGGTTCCTGCGTCACACCATCCGATCATATCAGGACAACTTACAGGAATTTCTTCCAGCCGGAGAAAAGATGGGAATTCAGCGGAATAAGGCTTGCCGGTGATCTCTGATGGAGGCACCAGAGAATCTCAGGATAGTGGACATGAAACCGAAAGTGGCACAGTTCAGGGAAGAGATCATAATCGGGCTTCTGAAAACGCCAAAGGAGATCAGCCCCAAGTTCTTTTATGACAGAACCGGTTCCGTTCTATTTGACAGGATCACGGAACTTGAGGAATACTACCCAACAAGAACAGAAAGGATGATCCTCAGGAACAACATTGACGATATATGTTCACTTTTCCAGGATGGAAGCGCACTTGTGGAATACGGAAGTGGCGGTTCCAGCAAGACCACTGAAATACTGGATCACTGCAGCGGCATATCCACATACGTGCCGCTGGACATTTCGGCAGCGCAACTTGAGGAAACCGCAAAGAGACTCTCTGAACGTTACCATCATCTCAAGATAGTTGCTCTCTGTGTGGACTATACAACAAAATTTGAGATTCCATTTCTTCATCTTACAGGCAATATCATTGCCCTCTTCCTGGGTTCAACAATAGGAAATTTCGAACCAGAGGACGCTTCGGCATTTCTCTGGAATGTAATGGATATGCTGGGTCCTGAAGACGGTGTGATAATAGGGGTTGACCTGAAAAAGGATCCTGCAATACTGGAGGCTGCATACAACGATTCAAAGGGCATAACGGCGAGATTCAACCTGAACCTCATTACACGAATTGCCAAAGAGTTCGGCGTAGGTCTTGATACTGATGACTTCAGGCACGTTGCTTTCTATAACCGTAAAATGGGGAGGATTGAGATGCATCTTGAAGCTCTGAAAGACATGGAGGTAACCCTTGACAGAAATGTTATCAAATTCAGGAAGGGTGAATTGATTCAAACCGAGAATTCATATAAGTACGACCAGGTTGAGTTCGAGAAAATGGCCAACAGGAATGGACTTTCTCTTGAAAAAGCATGGAAAGATCCTCGTGGGTATTTCGGCCTCTTTTTCCTCCGGAAAACGCAGGGGTGACCCTTATTTCTCCTCTCGTTCGACTGTATATCTCCTTACCGAACGGAATGGCCTGAAATATTTTCCATTGCCGTTGTAGAATTTTGAAAAGAATTCTACATAAAGAAGCCTTGCCCCCTGTATGCCCGGTTCAAATATTGCTATGACCAGGTTGAACAGCTGCCCGAATATGAGTATTAATATTCCCACAACAGCTAGAAGGGGTGATTTTTCAACACCTTTCATGAATATGAGATCAATGACCTGCGCCAGCACAACAGATGCAAGAAGTATTCCAAGTATCCTGGTGTAGGAGAGCACATGGCTGATTATGGAAGGTATCTCCATTGCTCCTCTTGCCTTTTCCGTGGCTATTACGGTTATGAGACCTGCAAATATCAGGCCAACAGCTATGGGGGTGGTGAGGCTTACTGCGGGATTAAGTGATGTGTTATGGTGTATGAGATTCAGCCCAAATATGGCTATTCCCCATGCAAGCAATATCCATCCTATCTTACCGGCTGCTCCTCTTTTATGTTTTCTTCCCATCTCATTGATAAAGCCCAGGATAAGCCCGAAGGTTACCATGGCAAGGCCTATGTACCCAGAAAACAGCAGAAGTTTTGGAATTATGATGCTGACATGGAAGATGACAGTTGGAGTTGGTGGGAAGGGACCAATGTGTGCCCCGGAAAAACCGGTAGATGTCTGGAAAAGTGTAACCGGAAGGATGGGAAATCCGAAAAAGTTGTTGAACATAAGCCCAACTATTATTGCAAGTATTGAACCGGGAATCAGAGTTTTCCCAAGTATCCTGAGGGGATTCTTCCCAAGCACAGTAAGGGCAAATGAACTTAATTTTTTTGGAACCAGTGAGTGTGCCCTGGGATGATCAATCCTCTTCACCAGCCATAATGCACCAAGAAGTATTATGAGCCCATAACCCCAGTCTCCAACCATTATCCCAAAGAAAATGGGAAAGATGATGGCAAAAATTACGGTTGGATCGAATTCGTTCGATTGCGGAAGTGAATAGAATCTCACAAAGAACTCAAATACCCTGAATTTCCTGGGATTATTGAACAGGGTGGGAGGTTCTTCCTTTGTCTCAACGATGCTTATGACAGATGCGCCGTCTGACGCCTTTTCAACGATTCCACTCAGTGTATTCACCTGTTTTGTTGGAATCCAGCCCTCCATTACAAATACATCTTTTGTTGATGAAAGTTTTTCGGATACATCCAGTTTCCTTGCCTCTATTTCCAGGGCTTCCCTGTACTGGACCACCTTCTGATAATACGATCGGGACATATCCATGAGATCTTCCCTGATTTCCTTGAGGTGGGATTCAGCCATGGTTTTCTTCTCAATCAGCATAGCCCTGTAATCTTGGGGTTTTCCTGACATAACAGGTATGTGTAGAATATCCAGTGAAAGGTCGCTTGCTGCCTTTCCAAAATCCGATTCCAGCCTTTCCGGAATCGAAACTATGAAATTTCCAGATGGCAAAGGGAAGACGGATGCATCCGGAATCCTCTGTTTTATTGCTTCTGGTGAAATTTTATCCTCCATTGAAATTGCAACATATGAGGTCACAAATGAATTGTTATATATTGAAAGATCGTAATTCAGCTCATCTATAAGATCCAGTGCATGGAGTCTCATTGAGATCTCCTTCAGTTCAGCCTGTATATCTGTTTCGGAATCCTTAAGTGATTCCAGATCCGAACCTATGTTGATCTGTTCGGTCTCTTCAATAAGTTGTTCAGGGGAAGGTGTCTCCATCCTGCTGTTCACCTCCACAGGTGGGAGCATCATCTCATAACCCCTGAATCTCTGGAGGAGTGTTGAGATCCTTCTGTACATATCGCCTGAAACTCCCCGATCCAGCATCTTTTCTATGGCAGGATCGACAGGTTCAAGCTGCAGGAATCCGGCATCATGTATGGAGGTTATGATGGAGTGTCTCCTTGAATTGGACCCGATGATCCTGACCCTGGACATCTTCTCCGGATAAAGTACCATTATCAGTCCTCTTTAATATATTCCCTGAGAGCCTTCTCTACCATGTTTTCAATTTCCCTGTCACTGATTCTCAGGGAAAGTCTTGCCGCCTTCAATTTTCCTCTTTCCCTGATTTCCACGCATTTTTTATCAAGATCTGATTTGAATGATTCAATGTTCTTTCTGAATTTTTCCTGAGTTTTCAGGCTATAATTCTGGACTTCGGTTTCCAGATCCTTACTGAAATCTGACAGTCTCTCCTCGTATTCCCTGCGTGCTTTTGCTATTTCAATGTTTGAAGCATCCTCAGCTTCCCGAATCAGTTTAAGTTTTTCAAGATCGTCGGTCATTAAAGCACCCCAGTTACAAACACCAGAAGAACTGCAGCGGTCAGGATCGGGTTCAGAACTAGAAAAATTGTTCGAATCCTCCTGAATTTTCTCAGCGCAGGATTTGATCTGAGCTGTTCCTTTGTGAAATAGCGTTCCTGAACCTTCCATGGTTTCCATGGCTGCCTATACAATTCCCATCGCCTCCTTCTTCCTTTCCATCTTCTTTTTTATGAATTTCAGGGTTGCGAATGTATCTCTCTCTATCTCGTCGAGATGCATCCTGATGATCTTCGCAGTTCTCACCAGATCAGGTATGAGTATATTTTCTATTGCGTTTGATCTCCTTTTCGTCACATCAATCTCATGCAAAAGCTTCCTCATTGAGTTTTCCTTCTCAGCGATCTCGATTATTGACTGGAAAACCCTCTCAAATTTTTTAATTGAATCGTTAATTGAAACTGGAACTGAAATCGTGCGGTATACGTTGGAAAGAAGTGTCTGGCTGTAATTCATGGTGAGTTCAGGGATCTTCACACCCATGACATTCTTAACGCCAGAACCAACCTGCTGGTTTGCGGACATGTAAGCCACAGTTTCAAGCATCATTGGACCCTCTATGATCTCTGCCATCTTTATTGACTGTGTTGCATCTGCAACTTCCTGGCGAAGGTTTTCCCTCATTCCCCTGACCTGCCTGCTTATATTGAAGAATTCCAGAACCAGTGAAGATCTTTTCATTTTCAGCAGATCTAGACCTCTCTGTGCCAGTTTAATTCTCTTCTTGGTCTTTATGAGTTCAATCCTTGTAGGTCTTATATCCACTGATGGCATGTTATTCCTTCTTCCATTTTCCGTACTTCGTGATGAAGTCTTTCTTCACTCTCTTCATGTCGCTTTCCGGCAGGCCTGACAGCAGTTCCCAGCCAAGATCAAGCGTGGTTTCAATGCTCCTGTCTTCATACACATCCTGGTTTATGAAACGCTTCTCGAATTCATCTGCAAATTTCAGATAAAGCCTGTCATTTGCCCCAAGTGCCTCTTCTCCCACTATTGCGCTCAGCGATCTGAGATCCTTGCCGTTCGCATATGCCGAATAGAGCTGATCAGCCACTCCCCTGTGATCCTCCCTGGTTCTTCCTGCACCTATTCCCTGATTCATGAGTCTTGACAGGGAGGGAAGAACGTCTATGGGTGGATAAACACCCTTTCGAAGCAGATCCCTGCTCAGCACAGTCTGCCCCTCTGTTATATATCCGGTGAGATCAGGTATTGGGTTTGTTATGTCGTCACCCGGCATTGTGAGAATTGGAATCTGTGTTATGGAACCGTTTTTGCCCTTTATCTTTCCGGCTCTTTCATAGATGGTGCTGAGATCAGTATACATGTATCCAGGAAATCCTCTCCTTCCCGGAACCTCTTCCCTGGCCGATGATATCTCCCTCAGTGCCTCACAGTAATTGGTCATATCTGTAAGTATGACAAGTATGTGCATTTCCCTCTCATATGCAAGATATTCCGCCATTGTCAGAGCCATCTTTGGAAGAATTATCCTCTCCATGGAAGGGTCAGATGAAAGGTTCAGGAAAAGTGCCGCCCTGGAAAGTGCACCGGTACTCCTGAATTCGTTGATGAAATAGTTGGCCTCTTCGCTGGTTATTCCCATTGCACCGAACACAACTGCGAAATCCTCATCCTTTCCCACAACCTTGGCCTGTCTCGCAATCTGTGCGGCAAGTATGTTGTGCGGAAGACCTGATGATGAAAATATTGGAAGTTTCTGGCCCCTTACCAGAGTGTTCATTCCGTCTATGGCGGATATACCGGTCTGAATGAACTCTGATGGCTCCTCCCTGGAATAGGGATTGATTGCGTTACCCACAACCTCAACTTTCTCCCTGCTGATAATGGGTGCAAGTCCGTCAATAGGCTCGGCCAGGCCGTTGAATATTCTCCCCAGAACCTCATCCGAAACGTTTACCTGTGCTGTGTGCCCGAGGAACTTGACTTTTGTCTCACCAATGCCTATTCCTGAAGTTGGACCAAACACCTGTACCACAGCCAGACCTCTGGCTGTATCAAGCACCTGGCCAACCCTTGATGAACCGTCAGGCATCTCTATCTGTACCAGTTCGTTATAAGCGGCATTTGCCACCTTCTCAACAAAGACAAGTGGTCCGCTTATCTGCGATATTGATCTGTAACTTATCTCAGCCATTACTGCGCCTCCGTCAGTTTTGCAACATCGTCTATGATCTCTTTCCTCAGCTGTTCCTGAAAGTCCGGGAACTTATCTTCGGGTACCTCTTTCATCCTGGATATTTTATCGCGTGAGGGCATGGATGACAGCTGCGTCATGGTGAATCCTCTGTCAAGTGCCACTATCTGCTGCCTTCCCATCTCAAGAATCAGTGATATCATGCCGTACTGTTTTCCCATGGAACAATACTGGTCTATGTCATCAAATGCACTCTGCTGCAGGAAATCCTCCCTTATCATTCTCGCAATATCAAGGACTGATTTCTCCTTTTCTGGAAGAGCATCGAAGCCCACCAGCTGAACAACCTCCTGAAGTTCGGATTCCTTCTGCAGTATTCCCATGGACTCCTTATATATGTTACCCCAGTCTTTGGCAATATTTTCAGAGTACCATTTAAGCAGATCGCCCTGGTAGAGAGAATAACTGTTGAGCCAGTTGATTGAGGGGAAATGCCTTCTCGATGCCAGAGATGCGTCAAGTGCCCAGAAAACTCTTGTAACACGCAGGGTGTTCTGTGAGACGGGTTCAGATATATCTCCACCCGGTGGTGAAACCGCTCCAACAATTGTAATTGAACCGATCCTTTCATCATTTGACTTTACTATTGCATTTCCCGAACGTTCATAGAATTCTGAAAGTCTTCTACCAAGATATGCGGGATAGCCTTCTTCTCCCGGCATCTCCTCAAGTCGGCCAGATATTTCACGAAGAGCCTCCGCCCATCGTGATGTGCTGTCAGCCATCAGAGCCACATTGTATCCCATATCCCTGTAATATTCTGCTATGGTTATTCCCGTATATATACTGGCTTCCCTGGCCGCCACTGGCATATTCGATGTATTGGCAATGAGGACTGTTCTTTCCATCAGGGGTCTTCCACTGCGTGGATCCTGAAGTTCCGGAAAAGTTGTTAGAATCTCGGTCATCTCGTTTCCTCTTTCTCCACAACCCACATAAACAACAATATCACTGTCAGCCCACTTTGAAAGCTGGTGCTGAACTACAGTGTTGTGGAGCACTATCCATCCTTTTCCTCCGATAAAGTTGCTTCCATAATCAGGAACCGAGAGATCATATACATATGTGTCTCCAATCTCAACGGAGATCTCTGTTACAGTATCAGGGAATAGCTGAAGTTCAATGTTTGTATTTTCATAAAATATTTCCTGGGCCTGTTCAGTAAAAGATGATTGTGAACTGTGTATGGTGGGATTTTCCATCATATTTGACGGTGTTTTGGATCCATTCACTCCTGCTGAGATGATCCTGTCACCCGGGCTTATGTTTATGGCCATTTTCTCCGAAATGGAACCGCAAGATTCAACAAACAGCTTATGTATTGGCGTAACAGAAACTTCCCTTCCGGATTCAGTTCTGACGGTCACCATTGCACTGCTTTTTCCCTTATAGATAATAAGGCTCTTGCTCCTTACAACTTTCCCATCCATCATTGAGAAAAGGTTAACAGGTCTGGAAATTCTCACAATTTCTTCGTTGTCTCCAGTTTCTGTTACACCTTCGGACCTGAGTTTATTGAACAACTGTTCTATTGGTATTTCTGTTCCGTCACCCAGCAAAACCGGTGTGTTGCCGGAAACACATTTTCCTGAACCGAATGGTCCGGGAACAGCCACAGTTCCACCTTTTGCCACGGGGAAGAATGTATCTATCACCCTCTGGCCTGTGAGAAGAGGGATCTCGGGTGCAAGCTTCCTTTCGACTTTTCTTGCAACCCTGACCGGCCACTCCTGGCTCAGTTTTATGAGTTTTTCCCCCTTTTCTGTTTTTATTTTTCCCACAACATCATTTACGGTGAATTTTCCAGATTTAATCTCTGAAATCCTTCCTGAAACTCCAAAGGGCACCATAATCTTATGGTTTATAATCCCAGTTTCCTGTACCTCTCCAAGAATCTGTCCTTCAACCACTTCATCTCCTGGTTTGCATATTGCCCTGAAATCCCACTTCTTCTCTGTACTGAGTGGAGGTGCAGAATATCCTCTCTTTATGAAATCTCCGGTCTGATCCCTGATTACATCAAGTGGTCTCTGTATTCCGTCATATATTGATCCCAGAAGACCAGGGCCAAGAGCCACCGACAGAGGGTGATTCTCATTAACGACCTTTTCTCCCGGCTTAATGCCACTTGTATCCTCATACACCTGTATTGTGGATCTGTTTCCTTCAATCTTTATGACTTCACCTATGAGGCCAATATCACCAACCCGAACAACATCATACATCTTGATGTCTTCCAGGTCTTCTGCTATAACAACTGGTCCTGAAATCCTTGAAATTTTACCCATAATTCACCGTCCTATATCCACACCGAGAACCCTCTTGGCAAGCTGTGTAATGGATTCTTCCTCCTCGCTTCCAGGAAGAGGTATGAACACAACCACAGGCTTTGTTGAGGATTCCAGTTTTGAAATTAATTTAGCATCCATTTTTTTTCTCAAATTCTGTGATATCATCATGACCGAATACTTACCGGTTTTATAAATCTCCATAACCTTTTCCACACCTTTTTCATCATCCGCTATGAATGAGTCCTCAATACCTATGAGTCTGAATCCCAGGACTATATCTCTTTCGCCGATCACCGCAATATTTCCTGAAAATAGATTTTTTGCCATACTTACACCTAAGCTGAGATTAACAGTCTTGACAGTGTATCCTTCTCAACCTTATTGAGAATACCGTTCATTACTATCCTTATATTTTCCCTTTCTGCCTCTGACCTGAGAATGAATGAAAAAGTTGAACCTATTGAAAGTGCCTGGGACCTGAAAATAGCAATATATTTCGTGAAAAGGAATTTTTGAAGTGTGACCTGCACATAGTAAAGATCTCCAGTTTTTCTGTATATATCCATGGCTTCTTCCATGTTTCCATAACTGGAAATACCGGAAAGTATCTCCCCAACATCCCTTTTCTCATACATGTTCTGAAGATCCGATAATGCCAGTTTTCCTGTTATTCTGAAAGATTCTGAAAACCTTTCGAATTCAATTCCCATATCTTTTCCCTTTATTATGATCAGAATATTCCTGAGATCTATCTGATCCCTTATAAAAGCCGCAACTGGACCCTCATCACCGTTGTAGAAGTGTATTGTCTTCATCAAAGCTTCATAATAATATGTGTCAAATGCAGACAGTAGGATTGAAATATCACCACTCTTATGGTATCTATCCATATGCTGCAGTATGGATGGGCCGAAACCAAAATATGTCAGGTACGAAACAACCTCTTCAACAGTACCCTTTGACATTAGATTTCTGAAATCTTCGTTTGAAAGGTTGCCTGCAAACAGTCCCATAGGTATGTCCCTGAAACTTAGAAGGAACGCCTCATTCTGTTTAAGGTCATACCCCATGAATTTCGATGCAAGAACTGATTTTATGTTTTCAATGTCCCACTTTGAGAGGTAAGCCATGACTGTGTCCTTGGCAAGAGGTGGAACACTGAAAAGAGCTATCCTGTTTTTCCTGATGAAATTCCTGTTGAGGCTCATATGAAGCAATTCAGGGTTTTTGTAGGTAGATGAGAGAGCTGATATATCCTCAGAATATCCTGTTTTAGTCAGTTCGTTTGTTACATCGTCAATACTTTTCAGGTTAAGAAGGTCTGTAATAAAATCAAAATGAAGAAAATCAGTTTCGTGAGATTTTATCCTACCATAATTGCCGGAATATGTGGAATCCATTTATTTTTCCTCGATTTTTTCAAGAATCATAACGGAAAGTTTCTCGCGAATATCCATTTTTATGGCATCGACAGTGAGATCCATCTCCATGGAGCCATCCTTTGAAATAGCCCTGATACCTCCTTTTCCAATCTCGTCGGATGCCTCAATGGAAACCCCCTTGTATTCGGAAAGTTTTTGCAGATCTGAACTGGATACTTTTACGGTGCAACCTGAACCCAGTTTTTTCTTCACCATTGCAACCATTTCATGAAGAATTTCCGGATAGTTTTTCCATTTCTGAAGATCTTCGAAATAAAAGAGTGCCTTTGATAAGCCATTTTCCATGAGTTCGCTGTACTTCCTTCTCACGTATGTTCTTGCATCAAGATCCGCTTCGCTTGTTTCTTTTCTCTCAAGCATGGATCTCTCATCTGCCAGCCTCTTCTCGTAATCTTCCGTCATTTTCTTAATTCTTCGATCAGCATCAAGACGAAGTCTCTGCTGATCCTCCTGGAATTTCCTGGAAAGATCGGCAAGATCAAGTTCTTTCTTCTTCTGGATCTCTTTTATTATTTCTTCCAGTGCCATTGAAAACCTTTCTTATCAGAGTATACCAAGAAGTAATATAAGACCCAGAACAAAACCTATAATCCACAGAGTCTCCGGAATTACGAAGAATATGAGGACCTGACCGAATTTCTCAGGCTTTTCGGCAATTATGCCCATTCCTGCAGCTCCAATTCCCTGCTGTGCCATTCCGGTACCGATAAGGCCACCAGCAATGGCTATGGATGCTGCAACTGCAAGAATAGCAGACTCTAGAGACAAAACCATTTGAACTTCACCGAAGGATTATTGAGGCGGATTATATAAAAGTGATTGAAAGAGTGTTTTTTTCTACTTTTCATATTAAATGGCATAAATACTGAAAAATTAATATTGAATCAACATGTTAAGGTTTCATGGATAAAACCTGTCCCGGATGCAAAACAAATGTCAACTACCCACGACCGAAGTCGTGAGCCTGTCTCGTGAGGGACATCGCAAGAGTTGATTAGGGGGCTTTAACAACATGGAGAAAAACATGAGAGAAAAGCAGAAGTTAGTCGGAAGAGATACATGCACACCTACGGATGCTCCACAAGTCCGTAGCTCTGTGACTCTGTCTTTAAACAGAGAGGAAACTCTCAGTGAGCAGAGTTTAAAAACACCTTCTAACAACCCCCATGTGGACCTACGGGGCAACGCAGCCTGGACGGGCGTCGAAAGACTCTACCCGTCGTTTCTGCGGATATTTTTCCAATTCCTCCCACCTCTGAAGAAGGTGGGTATTCTTGGGGGGAGTTAGATGATCTTTCAGAAAGCACTCAGACCTTTGCACTCTACAGGTGCGATCAGTGTGGCAGAGTGGACTTCTATGAACCCGAACTAACGGAAGAGAAGAAACATCATCTCCTCTAGTTTTCCATGGAAGATTCAATTGCCTTGCTGCTGTTGATCCTGCTTTTTCCAGAAGGATCTTCTATTATTACAGTGAATGGTTCTGTATCACCTTTGAGGTTTTTTAGAATTTTTTCCCTTATTTCATCAAATATTTCTGAATTTTTCTCATCTTTTCCCATGAAATCAATCTTATCCAGGAATTTTTCAAGTACTGCTTCGACTGTGGTTATTTCCCCGAAGGATTCAAGGCCAGGTTCGATCTCAGCTCCAAATTCAGGAA
>JAKBSB010000261.1 GCA_021845155.1 Thermoplasmata archaeon | reverse complement strand
AAGAATCACCATCTTGCAAAGAGTATTACAGATGCAGGATGGAACCAGATTATACAGTACACAATGTACAGGGCTGAAAGTGCCGGTACATTTGCCGTACTGATTGATCCGAAATACACATCGCAGGAATGTTCAGGTTGCGGTAACATCAAGCATGATCTGAAGCTTTCAGATCGCACATATCACTGCAATGCATGCGGTCTCAGCATTGATCGTGATCTGAATGCTGCAATAAACATAGAGAGAAAAGGCATGGAGAAGATAAAAGAACTCATGAATCTAGGGAGGGGCACTCCCGAAGTTACGCCCGTGGAGACTGGAGATCTACCAGCAATGGCAACTCCGGTCGCTGAAACGGGAAGCCCACTCCTTTAGGGGTGGGAGGATGTCACGAGGGCGGCAATAACAAAGGGACTGAAGGATGGCAGAAAAAAGGTTTCCTGTGGTGTTTGATAACCACATGCATCTGAGGGAGGACGGCTTCTTTATGGAAGCGGTAAGGGAGTTTTCCCATGCTGGAGGAACAGCGTTCAACCTTGTGAATATTCTTGATTATGGAGTGAATCCGTCCGGTTATTACGAGGAAATTTACAGCAGGACCCTCAGGATCAGGGAAAAAATAGAGAGGGAAACAAAAATAAGGGTACTTGTAACTCTTGGCCCTTATCCTCTGGATTATTTCTTCTTCAGGGATGCAGGCCTGGACCCAGTTGAAAATATGAAAATGGGGCTTGATATGGCAGCACAACTGATTAAGGACGGAAAGGCAGATGCCATAGGCGAGGTGGGTCGTCCACATTTTCCTTGTGAAGGAGAAATAGTGGATTCTTCAAACTTGTTACTGTCATATTCGTTTGATCTTGCAAAGGATCTCTCCTGCCCGGTCATACTTCACACTGAGGACCTGGGAGAAGATGGTTATTCCTCCCTGGAAAAAATGGCATTGAGATCCGGCCTGGATCCGTTTAAAGTGGTAAAACACCATGCATATCCACCTAATCTTTTGTTCAAGTCCAAGCTTTCACGATCAATTCTGGCTACCCGCCCAAATGTAAGGGATTCCATAGCAACAGGTAAGAATTTCATGATAGAAACTGACTATGTTGATGACAGGGACAAACCCGGGAAAGTCATACCAGCAAACTCTGTACCTCTTCGGGCAAAACTCATAATGGGGGAGTATGAAGACAGCTATTCGATACTTGAGAACATGTTCATTACAACTCCGGAAAAGGTATTCGGCAAGGGTGCCATTGCCCCATAAACAAACTGGAATTCAACCTGATTCCGCAAGAAATGATTTTTATATCCCCGTTATCTATGTCAAACCATGAGCTTAACCCCTGCACAGGTTGACAAAATAAGTGAAGAACTCAAGTCTGTGCTGAGGGTAGAGGTAAAATCAAAGAAAATCAAGAAGATTGAATCCAATTTTTACAAGGTCATTGTAAATGCCCTTGAATCTCTCAATTCAGATGCGGAGGATCACCTTTCAAACCAGAATATAACCGGGTATATTCAGACAAAGGAGAGAATTTCAGAGATTGAGAAAGATTTCAAGGCATTCTTCCAGAGGAGATTCGAAAAGATTGCAACCTATTCCATTTATGATTTGGAAACAGACCTCATGAACTCTTTGACGCCAGAGGAGAAAGAATTCATCACCAGGCTGCATAATGCAATGCAGGATGAATATGACCATCTTCTCATGAAGAGGAAGGAGAAGAAGCCCGAGATTCAGGAGGAACATAAATCAGAACTTGAACATGCGGCTGAGGAGATCAAGCCTGAAAATGATGAAAGGGGTCTTGAAAAGGAAGAGGATTTATACATCCTTGTCAGAATAGTGGGAGATCAGCCTCCCATTGCCCAGGCAGAAAAGAATTACTATCTTCATGACAATGACCTGGTGTATCTGCCTAAAAAATTTGCAGAGATCCTTGTGAACAGGAACTCCGCTGTGAAAATAGATATTAAAAATTAAAAAAATATGGAAAATTTCAGTGTTTTTTTCTTATTGCAAATCCTGCTATAACCCCAATTATTACCACTGCACCAATTCCACCGACTAACTCATAGTCCATGGTAGTCAGACCGGATGGGGAAGAGGTTACGGAGGGTGTGCTGGATACAACAATGGTATGATTTGAGAAGTGGGGTATGTGTATGATCACTACCGTTCCTGAATTTTCCTGCACTGTCGTATAGTAGGCGGAAGTTGTGGAGTTTGCATTCAGTGTTCCGTTGAAGGAGCTGAGTATTGCCGAGTTGCCATCAAAGGTCACGTATATCTTACCGCTGTTCGATACGAATTTGTCTGATACAAATATTGCAATGTTTGTTCCTCTGTGCTGCCTTGAACCCACTTCAACCGTCACTTTTCCATCCTGCACTGAGGTGACTGACATTCTCAGGGAGCTGTTGAAGAATATGGATGTGTTGTAAGAACTGCTGTTATCATTGCTTATTGCTATCTGCCCGGATATCTTTCCACTGGCTATTGAATTCTGGAAAACTGCTTCCAGTGAACTGTTTATCCTCTGTAATCCTGGAGGGGAAACCATTGTGATTCCGGCAAACCCTGATGTGTTTACTGAAATTCTTGACCCCGATATCGTAACATTTCCACCGTTTATTGACATAATCCCGAAGTAACCATGCCCCGATATCATGACAGATGTTCTTGCTGAAAGATAGGAATCGTTCAGGCCTAGAGTTGTGTTGGCTGCAACGCTGCTGTTTTCA
>JAKBSB010000260.1 GCA_021845155.1 Thermoplasmata archaeon | reverse complement strand
TGCTTCAAACCCTGCATCTTCCATATATTATAACCTCACCTTTACACACCCTGTAAATGGAACATTCCATATACATGGATATACCAAAAGCGTAACATGGAAGGTTAATGGAAATGCTATATCCGGTTCAAGCTATACGTTTCCTGGATCCGGATACTACAATGTTTCCGCCTACAGTTCAGGAGTCATTTCGGTAAATTTTCTTGTAAGCAGGGAGGTATTCATACCCAATATTGTTGAGTCAAAAGTCAATATTTCCTCAAACGTAAGCTACGACAGTGTACCTGCAGTTTCGGTTACGATAAATAACCTGTATCAGTTATCTCTAAAAGGTGGAACAGATATCCCGGAATTACCTGGCTCCAACCGTATAACAGCCACTTCTCCTGGTTTCAGGACTGCCAATGAAACCGTATCAGGTGGAGTGAATTACAATTTCACCATGACCGCAGAACCGGTTCTGATGAATATATTTGCAAATCCCGGATTTGCCAACGTGTCCGCCGATAATATGACCTTTACGGAAAGTGGAGGGATGTTCAGGCTTGTAACCTATCCAAGGGAGGTTGAAATTAACATAACGGCTAACGGATACCTTTCAAATACCACAACAGTAAAACTAATGCCTGGAAACACATACTCCGGGACATTTTACCTTCATCCACTGCATGCTCTTCAGACCATAGTAGGAAGAGTCACCGACCGGATTTTCAAGTACGGCCTGTATGGAGTCAATGTTTCTTCCAACAGCAGTAACTATGTTTTCACCAACGCAACCGGATACTATGTTTTTTACAACACGAATGAGACAAGAAACCTCACTTTCTCACGGTCAGAGTATAATTCAACCACAGTTGAGGTCGATTCCACAGCAAACAAAACCATCAATGTTCAGCTGGTACCACTGGAGGTAACACAGTCAGCCCTGTTTTCTGTCGCACTGGGCAGATATTTCCCATTCCTGTTCAGCCTTGCGTACGTGTCGTGGAGCACAAATGCCGCTCTTTCGCCTCTCTTCAGTTCATACCAGATAATATATGCAGACAATGCTGCAATGAACAATCCCTCATACCTGAATGTTTCCAGTCCTGGTACACAGTCAGTGGTTTTGTCCGGAATATTTCCCGGTAAGACCTACTATGTCACAATTAACATGTATCTCGACAATGGACAGATAATTACTGGGAATACAATAACAATCAGTTATTCAAATCTGATCGACCTTGGCATGAACGTGGTTATACTTGCAGGCATAGGCATTTACGCCTATGTCGCCATTGGATTTGTCATAAGAAGAAGGAGAAGAAAAAAATCAAACTAATATTCTCCATAAATCTGGTTTCTTGCCTCCACCATATTTTTTAATTTCTGGAATCCAATTTCCCTTGATCTGGTACGCAGTCCACAGTCCGGGTTGATTCTTACATTTGTAGGGTTTTCTATGAAAGCCATTGCGTATTCTATTCTGTCCTTTATTAACTGTACGGATTCTACCTCGTTGATGTGTACATCCGTTACACCGAGTCCCAGAAATTTACGTGGATACTGTTCCTCGTTTATTTCTGAAAAGTAGGCAATATCCTCATATCCCGTTCTGGCCTCATCACTTACCCCTGGCATAAGTGTGTCCCTGTTGGCGTATTCCAGGTTGAACCCATGAAGTTTAAGATCCGGTATTCTGTCATACAGAAGCCTGTAATCCTTACTGTAGCAGACATGTATGCTGAATTCTGTGTCCTGTATCCCCTCCACAGACCTGTTTACTGAATCCACAACAATGTCCATTTCCGATGGATGAGTGGTGGCAGCTGGCTCATCTATCTGTATTTCCAGTGTCTCTCCGCCAGACCTATTTTCCCATATCTTCTTGAGGTCTCGAATTTCATTGTTTATGAGGTCGGCGTATGCCATTGCAAGATCCTCTCTGCTCCTGTATGCCTCGTTGAAGGACCAGTCCATCATGGTGTAAGGACCTGTGATGGGTACCTTGATTCTTTTTTCCGTGTGGTTCATTACAAACCCAAGTTCATCACCGTGAAATGATGATTTTCTTTTCAGTTCTGATACAACGCTGCCCTTCCTGTAGTATTTATTGTCGAAGGATCTGACTAATCCGTAAAACTCAATACCCTCAAGGCTGTTTGCAAGATGTTCATACATCTCCCATCTGAACATCTCCCCACCAACTCCAACGTTCATAAGGGCTGCCTGGTCAAAGAGATCCAGAGTTTCAAGGGTTGCCTTTTCTGCAAGGCTCACGAATTCTGCTGTTCCCTGAATCTGGTGGAATCTTTTGCTGAGATAGTCGGGTTTTCTAAAGCTTCCTATTTCCTGTGTGATGAATTTTCTCTCTGTCATCAGTTGATCACCTCTTTAAGCATGTTGAGTTTCTTTGTGGCAATCGAATCTGGAAGGAAATCAAGGTAGTCATTGAATGTTACATAAATGGAACCTGAACCTGCCTTCTTTGCTGATTCCTCTGCCTCTTTCCTTATGGCTGCCGGATCCTCTATTCTCGTATTGTGTGAATCTATTAACCTGATTCCCGGTACACTGGAATGTTTTGCCGCAATTTCCAAATTCATGTCCTCAGGCGTTACAACAATACTGCAGAATCTGTTCTCCAGAGGTGTGAGATCAGCAAATTTAAGATTTCCCTCTGTAACCAGAATGGTCTTGAATCTACTTATGAATGGTGACAGTACTGACATGTCCTCCCCCTGATATGGAAGTGACTCAAAAAGAAGCGCA
>JAKBSB010000259.1 GCA_021845155.1 Thermoplasmata archaeon | reverse complement strand
CTAAGAACTTATTTTTTTCACTTTCCCCATTGCTGTTAGGAACCTCAGATCTTTGCAGAATTTTCAGATATTTTTTCCGGTTCGCAAATATTTTAAGTCTTGATAAGATGCAATTTCATGTCAAGAACAGTATCGGATGTTATTATTGAAACACTAATTGACCTTGGAATCAGGAGAATTTACGGACTTCCTGGTGATTCACTGAATCCTCTTGTTGATTCCATAAGAAGGCATGACGATAAAATAGAGTTCATACAGGTAAGGCATGAAGAGGGGGCTGCACTTGCCGCTTCTTTTGAGTCAAAGCTGACGGGAAAAGTCACGGTATGCATGGGAACATCCGGACCGGGATCCATACACCTCCTGAACGGACTTTATGATGCAAAGATGGACCATGCCTCTGTCATAGCACTGACTGGACAGGTCGAAACCGATCTCATCGGCACAGACTATTTCCAGGAAGTAAAACTGGACAGCCTTTTTGCTGATGTTTCCGTATACAGCACCACCATCATGAGCCCTGAAAGATCACAGTCCCTTGTGCTGAGGGCACACAGGGAGGCACTCATGAGGAAGGGTGTTTCACACCTTACCCTCCCGGCTGATGTACTGCGGCTTCAGTCAGATGAACCGGAGAATGTCACGGACGATTTCTATCCCGTGCTGAAATTCAATCCTGACCTTGGAAAGGTGAATGATGCCATCAACCAGTCAAAGAGGCCGGTGATCCTCATAGGCAAGGGCGCAAGGAATTGCGGTCCGGCTGTGGAGGCACTTTCCGAGAAAATCGGGGCGCCCATCATATATGCATTGAACGGTAAGGGAATTGTTGATGATCTTGACAGGAAGGTCATGGGAAGCCTGGGCCTCCTGGGGACCCGGCCTTCGTACGACGCAATGAAGAAGGCCGACCTGCTCATAATGATGGGGTCATCATACCCATATATCCAGTTTATACCTGAAGATCTCAAGACCATACAGGTCGACATAGACCCGAATTCAATAGGGAAGAGAAGGAGATCCGACATACCTGTTATCTCCGACACAGGACAGTTCCTGGAAAGGCTTAATGTGGCAGAAAAACCAGAGAAATACTTCATGGAACTGCAGGATTCCAAGAAATCATGGATTGAGGCACTTGAGAAGGCGGAAAAGTCTGATGAGGTCCCGATGAAGCCTGAAGTGCTTGCAGCAGCAATATCAAGGCATGCTGACAGGGACGCAGACATAATTGTGGATACGGGCAATGTTACTGTGTGGGGAGTCAGGAATTTCAGGACAAATGCAGGAAGAAGGTTCACATATTCATCCTGGCTGGGAAGCATGGGCATTGGAATACCCGGATCTGTGGGAGCATCCTATGCATCTGATAAACAGGTCATAGCCCTCATAGGTGACGGAAGTTTCGCAATGACCATGATGGAACTAGTTACAATAAAAAAATACAACAGGCCTGTGAAGCTGTTTGTTTTCAACAACTCAAAGCTCGGAATGATAAAGTTCGAGGAGGAGGTAATGGGATTTCCCGAATACGGAGTGGATCTGCAGCCCCTGGATTTTGCAAAGATAGCTGCGAGCATAGGGATACACTCCATACGGGTTGAAAAACCTGGAGATCTGGATAAGGCAGTTGCAGAGGCCCTCTCCAGAAAAGGGGAACCTTCAGTTGTAGATGTGGTTGTCAGCTCCAAGGAAGCACCAATGCCTCCTAAGCTACAGTTTGAGCAGATAAAGGGTTACGTCACTTCCCTTCTCAGGGAAAAACTTGACTGATCCCCTTTTTTCCCATCATAATTTTTCCGGTACCAGAACCCTGTCGATCACATGAACGTTGAAATTCAGGACTTTCATGCCTGATCCTGTTATTTTTGCATCATTTATCCTGATTCCGTTCTTGCCTGATTTTCTCATTATTATTGGTGTTCCCTCAAGCGTGAGAACTCTTGCTGACTTCCTGTCCCTCAGGAGATTTGCTATGTCCGAGGTGCTTATCTCACCCCGAATCATGTGATATTTCAGGAGTTTCCTCAGCCTTTCTTGGTCTCCTGCAACAATACCGAATTCCTCATCAGGTGCCATGGAAAATGCATCGCAATTTGGCAGGAACAGTGTAACTGGAATTCCCCTCCTGATCTCCTTTTCCAGCCCGGACTCTTTGATTAGTTCGATGAATTTTTCAGATGGAGTTTCACTATGGTTTTCCAGCGGTCTTTCGTACATCTGGAGTTAGAATTAATAACGGTTTCAAAAAGAGTTGTAAAAATTTTTTTTACGGGAAATGGTCAGTGGAAAAACTCGTATTCGTATATTATCATCACTTCAGCTTCAGAATCTATATCCCTGACTCTTGTAATCGCCCCCTTGGCGTTTGAAAGATTGTCTGAATAACATACAAAGATACCGTTTTCCTCATCCGATATAACAAAGAGGCTGTAGTCTTCGAGCACAGGATTCAGTATGCTGAATTTCCTGGAGAATATGGAGAAAATGACTATATCTCCCCTTGACAGATCCACAAGTGGGACAACCGATGCCATACCTTTTGACTTCATGAGGTCAAGTCTCCGCTTTGCGGTCATGTAAGGCACCCCAAGGTCCTGGGCTATGTCGGAGAGTTTTATCCGTGGGTCCTTCCTTAGTATTTCCAGGATGTTTTTATCCAGATCCCCCACGTTTATTCCAGGATTCCTTTGGGGAGGTATGTATTTCATTATGGGCTCTCCAAGCACCCTGACTGCATTCTCGATCTTT
>JAKBSB010000258.1 GCA_021845155.1 Thermoplasmata archaeon | reverse complement strand
GGTGCTGGTATAGCATAAAGGCAAAAAAAGTAATTGGAGGATATTGTTAATGGCAGATCGTGAACTTGAGAAATATGAACAGAATGCGATAGATACATGCCCCGATGAAGAGTACAGGGTAAAACTAAAAAAATGGGTCTTGAAACACAAGAAGCCACTGGACAACTACGACCTGAAAAAACTGAAGGACAAGGTTGAGAAGTTCAACAGGAAACATAATAAAACTTCTTAATCCGGACTGCACTTCAAAATCATGAAAGCAGTCATAATCACGGTGGGAAATGAGATACTGAAAGGCAGGACTGTGAACACAAACACAGCATATATAGGGTCTTTTCTAACACACGCCGGATATGATGTTATTAGAAACCTGGTGGTGAAAGATGATCCTGACGAGATTGGGTGGGCATTCGAGACTGCTCTTTCAGTTTCAGACCTTGTGGTTTCTTCAGGCGGGCTGGGTCCGACTTTTGATGACATGACCGTTTCATCCTTTGCAAAACATTTCAATATTGATCTTGCATTGAATGAGGAAGCTCTGTCAGTCCTGAGGCAGAAATACTCAATGCAGAAACTGCCCGTTACCCCTGAGAGGCAGAAAATGGCAATGCTTCCGGTTGGATCAATTGCTGTTAAGAACAACGTCGGATCTGCTCCCGGCGTGTTTATGGAACTGAATGAAAAAAAGATTCTCATTCTTCCCGGCGTTCCCGCTGAAATGAAGGATATTCTCTCCAATGCCTCGTCTCTTATTGGAAAAAGTGACTTCTTCTATTATGATGATACAATCCATCTGGAAGGCGTCATGGAGAGTTCCCTGGCACCCTTCGTGTCAGAACTCATGAAGAAATATTCTGGAAAGGTTTACATTAAGTCCCATCCGCTTGGCATGGAAAACAACAATCCAAAACTTGACGTGGAAGTCTCCTCAACAGGAAGCAGCAGGAAAGAAGTGGAGAACAACGTGAAGAGTGCCATTGAGGCAATAAGGGAACACTGGAAGGAAAGGATAGGAAAGTAGCCTAGTGTGCCCCCGGCGGAAAGACCACGTTGTCATAGTCCAGGTAGCGCTTGTCCTCAAATCTCAGGTAGTCGGGATTCACACCATACTGCAATGCCATGTAGTATGCCAGGTAATACACGGGAACCATGTTCAGTATGGGCTGTATGTATGGATCAACTTTTTCCGGGACCGAATAGCTGGAATCGCCCTGTCCGTTTATAACAGCGGTTTTGGTGCCTGTATACCTGCATGCTTTCACAATGTCCCCGGATCTTGAACTGTCTTCCTCTGAATCTATTATTATGACCAGTGACCTGTCATCTATGACGGAGGTGCAGCCATGGTTGAATTCTTCCAGTTCTATCCCCTCAGCATGGATGTGGGTTGATTCCTTGATCTTCTGTGCACCTTCCCTTGCAACTACAAAATTTGGCCCAGACCCAAGGACAAATATCCTTTCCACCTTTCCGATGCCCTGTGCCATATTCTTCATGGGACCGTCCGCTTTTTCAAGCACGTTCCTGAATTTTTCTGCAAGATCATCGAGATCAAGGCCGAGACTGCCAAAATGATTTGAAACGGCAAGCATGGCAAATGCGTTGTCAAAAAACGCTTTTGTGTTGCATAAAGACTGGTCTGGGCTGTTCCCAATAACGATTCCGTATTTTGAAGCCTTCAGGAGGGGTGTGTTGTCAAAATGCGACAACCCGACTGTGACTGCACTTTTACTGACTTTTTTAATTGCGTCAACAGTGGATTTTGTTTTACCGGTGTGTGATATGCCCATAACAGTACCTTCAGCAGTCCAGAAATGCTCCAACTCATAGGCCTGAATGCTTTTCCACTGTAATCCTCTTTTACCAAGAATCTGGGATCCTGCAATCCCTGAATGGAGTGCAGTTCCGTTTCCAGTAATTGTGAGTGGACTCCTGAAAATTGACATATCAACTTTCTTCATGATCTGGAGAGTGCTTTTAACTCCGTTATAAGAATCCCTGAGCATGTCGTACATAATGTAGGGATGCCCTGTTCTCTGTAGGGGTAAATCGTCAGTCATCAGACCTAAAACATGACATCAGATATAATGATTCATCAAGAGTATTTTGAAAAATTAACTGATCATTGGAAAATCATGAAGGAGTAGGTGAAGGTTTTTGTTCCTCGGCAGGCTCTTTCTTTTCCGGGACATTTCCAGGCTTTTGAGGCAGGATTGAAACATCCCTGTTAATCACAACGGATTCCACATCCTCCCTCTCCTTGAAGAGTTTCTCAATGCTTATACCAAGCCTGTTGGCTTCCCTGCATATGGCCCTTGCACTTTCAGACTGGATGATCTTGAACTTTTCCCCGGCATATGAACCGGGTCCGGAGCTTGAATATATGATTGTTATCTTGTTTATCTCATCGCATTTGTACATTTTTGCACCCATGGATATTGGAAATAATTTTATATGTTTTGCTCTTTAATTGTTATCAAGCCAGCTGGAATTACTTCCTCCTCCTGGACAGAAGGCCTGCCAGGCCGAAAATTGCGATTACTGCAACAAGACCGCCCATATAATAGAGATCATTGCCTGATGTTTTAGGCGTAACTGCCTGGGGATTTACTGAGATGTTCAGGCTGATGTTGATGTTCACGTATGTTACGGATGAAATAGTTATGTTTTTGGAGTATGGACTGTAGCCATTAAGAGAAGCAAAAATGTAGTATGTTCCGTTTTTGACCGATACATTGAAGCTGTCATCAGTTACATTTAC
>JAKBSB010000013.1 GCA_021845155.1 Thermoplasmata archaeon | reverse complement strand
AGACGGAAACGTTTTTCTGGATTTTGCCAGTGGAATAAGCGTAACAAACCTTGGGCACGTCCACCCATATGTCACTGCGAAAGTTGAGGAGCAGCTCCATAAACTGTGGCACTTCGCAGGAACAGATTTTTACTACAGGGAGCAGGTTGATGCCGCAAGATCTATAGAGTCCATAACCCCTGGAACGTTCAAGAAGAAGGTTTTCTTTTCCAACAGCGGTGCAGAGAGCGTAGAGGCGGCAATAAAAATAGCCAAGATATTTTCAAAGAAACAGCAGTTCATAAGTTTCATAGGGGGTTTCCATGGAAGAACCCAGGGAGCGCTTTCAATGACAGCTTCAAAGGCAATACAACAGAAGGGTTTCTTCCCCAGTATGCCCGGCGTAGATCATGTACCTTATCCGAATCCTTTCAGGAATGCATTCGGTATTGATGGTTATGAACACCCGGATGAACTCGTCAACAGAACCCTTGATTTCATTGAGAAATACGTACTGAAAACATACGCACCACCTGAGAATGTTGCAGCATTCCTTGTTGAGCCCATACAGGGAGAAGGGGGCTACATAGTTCCACCGGCCAACTTCCACAAGGAACTCAGGAAACTGGCAGATGAGAACAACATTCTGGTAATAATGGACGAGGTTCAGAGTGGAATGGGAAGAACCGGGAAGTATTTCGCCTCGGAACATTTCGGTGTAGAGCCCGAGATAATCACAATTGCAAAGGCGGTTGCATCTGGAATTCCAATGGGTGCAGTAGTCATAAACTCAAGACTGGATTTCCCGGAATCGGGCCTTCACAGCAATACATTCGGCGGAAATGTTCTTGCAAGCGTTGCAGCTACAGCAACAATTGAGACAATGAAGAAGGAGAAAATCCTGGAAAATGTTGTAAAGCAGGGAACATATTTCAAGAAGAGGCTGCTGGAACTCAAGGACAAATATAAGTCAATAGGGGATGTAAGAGGTCTGGGACTTATGGTGGCAATAGATTTCGTAAAGGACCAGAAAACAAGGGAACCAGACGTAAAGCTGAGGAACAACGTTGAATACAAAGCCTTTGAAAACGGCCTCATAACCCTGTCCACTGGAACCAGTGCAGTAAGGCTTATCCC
This sequence comes from Thermoplasmata archaeon, assembly GCA_021845155.1. Next base: position 13,141 of record JAKBSB010000013.1, on the reverse strand, counting down.
GCCACTGAACATAAAACAGAGCGAGATAGACATGGGAATAGAGGCTCTGGAAAAGGCAATAAAACAGTCCCTATAACCCTACTCAATCTTGAAATTTATATATCCCACAAATTTGCTGAGTGGAATCCCTTTCTCCCATTTCAGCATATAACTTCCCTTTTTTGTTTCATCTGCACGGGGAAGTATGTTATAAACAAATTTCATTCTCCCAGCCGGTTCTCCGGGCATTGAGAACAGTCTCCATGAATCTCCGGGTGCATTCTTCAGCCTGTAGGCATATGTTATGAAAAGGCCTGAAAGCCTGCATTTCTCAATAAGCCTGTCCGCCTGCTCCTGCCTCTTTCCGGAGGATTCTGCAAAGTGGATGACATCATACTGGGAAGACTTGACCTCAATGATCAGGGAAACATCATGCCTGACAGCTATCAGATCGGCCCCAAGTGAACCCGCTGCTCTTGTGACATAAAAAGGACTTTCCAGCAGAGATCTCAGATCCTTGTTTGAATCAGGGGGTAGTTTCTTTGAGAATTTCTCTATATTGGATTCCCTGCCTGAAAGCAGATTTGCGAGTTCACGTTCATAGATGCTGCCATTCAATTGAATTTCACGGGCTATTCGTAAGTCTGTATTTTAAATTTGCCCAAAAATTTCAGTATCTGTAGAAAACTTCACATAACGAGCGCTTTCAACTGACTGACGTTTCAAAGATTTAATATTATGCTTTTAAAAAGTTTTCCCGGAAAAATGTGTCACAGTTTTTATAATAATTGGGGTTTCCCATCGGTGTCCATCTTCCTGGTTCTCATATCAACGGCCATACTTGTCGCACTCTTCCATATGATAGCCCCGGACCACTGGGTTCCTTTGCTTATTATTTCAAAAACGAGGAATTATACCTGGAAATCGAAATATGCAACTGCTGCCATACTGGGACTGGGTCATTCCGGATCATCTGTTTTTGTGGCAGTCCTGGTTCTTTTTGTCGGAGTGGTTGTCCTTAAATCATCCGTGCATTTCCTGACCGAAATATCAATTCTCCTCATGTTCATCATTGCGGTGTACTTCATAATCAGCGGTCTCAGAGAGGCCAATGAAAGCAATGACGAGCTGATGTCCAGATCGGCCCTGGCGGTCAGCGCATTTCCTGATCTTGCATTTCTGCCCATTTTTATTGCCTCATCCAGCCTGGGAGGAACTGACACAATATACATAACAACCATATTCATTGCAGTCACAACCCTGACACTTATTGGAGTCGTGTGGTTGACAACAAATATTCCCGGTACCGACAGGTTGAAAAATATGCCAGGAAGGTATACTGACTACCTGATTGGACTTATCCTCGTGGTTACAGGTATCGTAATTTACCTTGGAATTTAGGTTGTTTTTGATTTTTAGACGATTTCCAGTTTGAAAGGCTTCAGAAGATTCATCTCAAATGATCTTTTATAATAAAGATCAAGCGCTTTTCTTCCCTTTTCTCCGAAGTTTATTGTAAGATCATTGACATACATTTTTATGAATTTTCTCTCCAGTTCCATATCGTTGTATCTTGCATACTGAAGTGAGTATCTTACAGCATCGTCCTCATGTTCCATGCCGTATTTTATTGAGTTTTCAAAGTCTTCCTTGAAACCTCTTATGGCTTCAGATCCGATTGATTTCTTAATGGCATTGAAACCGAGAGGGATTGGCAGGTCTCCTGCATATTCTTTCCATGCACTGTACACGTCATATACCTTCTTCAGGCCCTTGTCCTGGTAGGTAAGCTGCTCATCATGTATCAGAATGCCTGCATCGGCTTCACCGCTCAAAACCGCTTCACTGATCTTGTCAAATCTCACTTCGATGAATTTCTTTGGGGCCGGTGCGAACATCCTGTAAAGGAGATATGACGATGTGTATTTTCCTGGGCTGGCAACAACCGCGTTCTTCAGGTCGATGTCTTTTTTGGCAACTACGACTGGGCCGTAGCTTAATCCGAAACTTGCACCTGATGTTGTGAGAGCGTACTTATCGTTAACCAGGGCATATCCGTTCGCCGATATTGCCGTAACGTCGTAATGCCCTCCCGGGGCCTCGTTGTTCAAGGTTTCAATATCTTTTACAACCTGGGTGTACTGGTGTCTACATTTTATTTTATTTTCCAGCATTCCGTAAAACATGAAAGAGTCGTCCGGATCTGGAGTATGTGCAATTGTTAGTTTCATGAGATGGTATGCTCTTATCATTGAAATATATTCTTTATGCCTGCATTATGTACCTGATCAAGCACAGAAAGACTGAAAAAACTATATTTTTTCACGGCATCTATTTTTATATGTGTCAGTGATAACATATTTTCAGGTGAAATCATGGAAAAATTTGTAATTGCATTTGGAGGGAATGCTCTCCTCAGGAATGGTGATGTACCTTCTTTCCAGTCGCAGTACGAAAGGGCTGTTGAAGCCTTTAACGGAATCTGGGAAATACTTGAAGAGAACAGTGTGGTCATAACCCATGGGAACGGCCCACAGGTCGGAAACATACTTCTGCAGAATGAAAATTCTAAAGGCGTAATTCCTCCAATGCCTCTTCATGCCTGCGGTTCAATGTCCATGGGACTCATTGGGCATATAATGTCACTTGCATATGACAATGTCAGGATGCAGAGAGGATTTTCAAAAGAACCAATAGTAATCATAACGCGGACACTGGTTTCAGAGGATGATCCGGCATTTTCAAACCCGTCCAAGCCAATAGGACCTTTTTATACAAAACAGGAGGCTGATACCCTCATGAATGATCTGAAGTGGTCGATGAAAGAAGACTCTGGAAGAGGCTGGAGAAGGCTTGTCCCTTCTCCTGCACCAATGGACATAATGGAAAGGAACTCCATCATAAGACTTCTTGCAGATGGTTTCCAGCCCATAGCCGTTGGAGGTGGAGGCATACCCGTGCTAAGGCAGCGTGGGAAATTAGTTGGGGTTGAAGCGGTCATTGACAAGGACCTTGCCTCCTCTCTTCTTGCATCCATCATAGATGCCCATAGCTTCATGATACTGACAGACGTGCCATTTGCCTATACAAATTATGGGACAAAGGATCAGGAGAAGATAGGGAGAATAAAATTTGATGAACTTCAGGAACTTTATAACAGGGGATATTTTGCATCCGGCAGCATGGGACCAAAAATAAAAGCTGCCATTGAGTTTGTCAGGAAAGGTGGTAAGCGATCCATAATAACTTCCATTGAAAATTCCAGGAAGGCTTCAGTGGAGCAGACTGGAACTATTGTCCTGCCCCAGTGATATTTATTTTGAGTACTTCTCTTTTTCCAGCTTTAGTCTGCCGCTTTCCACAAGGTCGTTCAGAATCATTGGAAGATCGATTCCAGCAAAGGTAAGGCCGTAATCATCCGTGAGCATCTTCTCTATTTCATTGGCTGAAGACGGAACAACCATTGACCTTCCTATGAGGTTGTCAAGATCCTCATAGACATTCCATGGGAAAATAAACCAGGCCCACTTCTCCTCATTGATCTCTTCCGAGTAAAAATCTGGTTTGAAACTTGATCTGGTTATGTGCAGCATGGTGGAAGTCCTGATCTCTGACGGAGAAAGAGACTTCACATAGTCAAATGCAAGCTTCATGCTTTCTCCTGTGTCGGTTATATCGTCCACAACCAGTACCCTTTTTCCCTTAATGTCAGGATCACCCTGTTTTTTCAGTACTGCTTTTCCATCCCTGGAGGCGGTAAAACCCCAATGTTCTGTCTTGACCGCGTAAAGATCCTTTATCCACATCCTGTCAGAAAGCATTCTTGCAGGTACCAGTCCTCCACGGGAAAGTCCCACTATAGCCTCAGGAATGAAACCGGATTTAATTGCCTGTTTCCCGATATTTCTGCACCATTTCTCGATCTCTGCCCATGACACAAGTTTAGCTCTGAATTGCATGACTTATTACCTGACTTGTATAGTTGCATCGGTTTAAATATTATTTTTTGAAAATCCCGGAAGCACTGTTTTATTTTTGCCGGCCAAAAAAAAGAGTAAGTGCCTTTAATTCGTGTTTGCCGGTATTTTTTCTGCACTTTCTGCATTCCCAGAAGCCATGTTTCCTTTTTCCTTTACATATTTTTCATGAGTGAGAAGTTTTTTCTTTACATTTATGCCCAACCCATAACCTCCCAGATCTCCGCTTTTCCTTATGACCCTGTGGCAAGGAATTATGATCGGGACCGGATTCTTTCCGCATGCATTTGCCACTGCCCTTACTGCCCGCGGTCGGCCCATGTTTTCTGCAATCTGGCTGTAGGTCCTAACCGAACCGTACGGAATTTTTCTGATTGAGTCCCACACTTTCATCTGGAATTCAGTCCCGTTGATATCAAGGCTAAAATCCGATTCCGTACCATTCATGGTTTCTGCTATTTCAGGGATATATATACCGGGGACCTCACTCTTCTTGATGTTTGCATCGGGATATTCCTTTTTGAGATATTCCTGAATTGAATCTGATGAAGAAAGCAGGGTAACTGCACAGATGCCCTGTTCAGAGAAAATTGCAAGAATAATGCCAAACCTGCTTTTTCCCCAGGAATACATTAGGGCCAGCCTGTTTTTTTCATCTCTTGAAACTTTCATGATCCTTATCATGCTGTGGTGTTATTTAATTCTCATCCTTTATGCTTTAGTTATCTTGTTAACGGGGCATATGACAGGCATTTCGGAAAAATTGAAACATGGGGAGAATGAGGATAATTATCATGCCGATATACTTTCCTGCATACATGAAAGGCCAAATATTTCTGCCTTTAGAAATTATTGCGTGATTTGTATATACTTAATATAAAATAAAAAAATTCTTATATAGCCTTTTTCCAATACCATGAATCATATGGCAAGCATATCAGGTATAGAGATATTTTTGATTATTATACTATTTATAGTTATAATAATACTCCTTTCAGGATTGCACATTCTGAAGGAATGGGAGAGAGGTGTGGTTCTAACGCTGGGTAGGTTCACGGGGCTGAAGGGGCCAGGAATAATTTATGTGACGCCCATAATCAGCCGTATGACTGTGGTGATGTCCACCAGGATACAGGCTGTGTCTTTCAAGACCGAGTCAACGTTCACAAGGGATAATGTTCCACTGAATGTTGATGCCATCATGTATTTCCAGATCATCGACCCGCAGAAAGCTGCTTTGAATGTTGAAAACTATGCAACTGCAACTAACTTCTCAGCCCAGACAACCCTGAGGGAAGTTCTCGGTAAATCCCTATTTGATGAAATACTTTCTGAGAGGGAGAAAATCGGGGAATCCGCCAGGGAAATAATAGATGAGAAAACAGAACACTGGGGAATAAAGGTATCATCCGTTGAGATAAGAGATGTGATTGTTCCACAGGCTTTACAGGAGGCCATGTCAAGACAGGCATCAGCAGAAAGGGAGAGGAGATCAAGGGTCACCCTTGCACTGGCTGAAGTCGAGGCTGCACAGAAAATGGTTGAAGCCGCGAACCAGTATACTGACAATCCCACTGCATTCCAGCTGAGATGGTTGAATATACTCTATGAAATTGGTCTCGAAGGCAAGGGTACGCTGATGATGGTGCCAATGAATACACCGGCAGCAGGACTGGCCCCAATGACAAACATGGGGATAGCGGATTCCTTGAAAAAGACATCTGGAAACACAGATTCTAGCTAATCTCCAATATTTTTTTCAGATCTTCTATTGTCAGGATGTCTGCCCTCTTATCCATGAGATCTTCGGGCAGGTTTTTTATTATATTTTTCAGTTTTTTTCTTCTCTGGGAGAAAATTTCAGTGAGAATTTTTCCTGTAAGTTCGTCAGAGTATTCCCATTTTACCGGATTTGGTTCTATTGAAACAATGGCGGAATCGACAGCTGGAACTGGATAGAAACTCCCCCTTTTTACTGTTTTTTCAAGCTTCACCCTATATCTCAAAGCTGTGGAAATTGAAAGCCTTGAATAGTCTTCAGTTCCAGGTTTTGCAACCATTCGCCTTGCAAATTCCAATTGTACCATCAGCACCGACCTTGTAAAGTTGAACTTCTCAAGATGGAAAAGTATTGGGGAAGATATATGATACGGGATATTGCCGATTATGAAATCTGGATTGCCGCCACCAAGTTCAAGGAAATCATTTTTTTCGATCTTCAGGTTGCCTCCTTTTATCTGGGATTCAAATTTCATTTTAAGAATCTCATAGAAGCGGTGATCGGATTCTATAGCAGTCACAACAGCACCTTTTTGGAGAAGTATCTCAGTAAGGGTTCCTGGGCCGGGGCCGATTTCCAGAACGGATCTGCCGCTGATATCTCCTAGCAGAAGAACCTCCTGGAGAGCCACATTCTTGTTCTTTAAAAGCACCTGGCCGTATTTTTTGGGATAAAGATTTACAGGACTCATTTTGCTACGAACAGCTTGTATTTTTCATACCTTTCTTCAAGTTCTTCGATTATCCTGCTAGCAATCATCTTCTGCGGGTTGTGAAGTGTCTTTACCCTCTCAGTGAGATCTGCGAATGACCTGAATGGCTGCTTCTTCCTTTCTTCCAGTATGCTCCACATTGTCTTGTTTCCAAGGCCGGGCAATAATTCAAGCGTATGTTTCCTTGTGTTGATTGGCTGGGATTCGTTGAAGAATTTCAGGAAGAACTGCTCTTTCTGGTTTATTATCAATTCAAGCGTATAAGGCAGCTCGTTTATGCCAGCACTTGTAAGATCTGAATATGAAATGCGCCTCCTGACAGAAAGAATTTTTTCACGCTTTTCAGGGTCCTTTCCTATATACACCTTTTCCCCTACAGCAATGAGTGCATTTGGCTTTGGTATGAGTTCAAGCAGCTTGAGCTCCGTCTCGCCCACAGCCAAGGCTAGTGGGGTTTTATGATAACTCTTATCCTCGCTTCTACCTTGCGGTAAATAATCTAAAATATATGCATATTCTTCCAAAGCCATTACCTCGGTCTCTATAGAGAATTAAAATAGTCCACGAGTGTATTTAAATCTTTTTCCGAGATTATTACTCCGTATGAAGAGACAACTGTTGTAATTTCCTCTTTGTTTGCCGGCTTCAGATCAATGAGCTTCACAACCACCTTTTCAGGAAGGTCAACAAGCTTCTTTATTTCATTGACAGCTTTTTTAGCCACTTTTTCATCTATTTTCGAAAATCCCTCAACATATTGAAGGGCATCTTTTTCGAATTCTGTTGGTGTATCCTTCTTTGAAAGTATTTCCAGTGCTTCAGGTATGGAAACATATCTCTTTTTCATGTAAAATTAACCTTCTATTTTCTTGAGGTGCACAGGTGCAGAAAGAGCTTTTTTCTCAACTCCGCCTATCTTCAGGGAAAGGAGGTAACATTCGCCCTGTTTTCCCACAATCCTGCCTGTCAGCCCATGAAATCCATGGTATGGCATACCTTTGTGAATAGATGGTTCAATCTTGACTGCCGCAAGCTCCCCTATCTCGAATTTGTTGAGCATCCTGTTTACATTGGGCATGCCCTTGTCCTTCAGTTTCTTGGTCAGCTTCATTCTGGAACCGGCTCTTGAGCCGTGAGACATCTTTGTCATTCATTCATCACTCCTGTTAATCCTTACCACATCCAGTTCTATTACTTTCAGATCGGAACCGTAAACAGACGAAAGAGATGGAATTGTCCTTCCATTGTCCCCGTTGATCAGTTCCTTGATATACATTCCTGATTCTGCCGTTATATCCAGTTCCCCGGATGAACAGTCGCATCTGTCAAGCTTTATACCCTGAACTGTCCTTTCTCTTACGAGATCAGACCTGCTACCGGATACTCTTAATGGCGTCCTTTGATATATAACTTTTCCAATCAGTTCTCTTATGGCGTTCTCCAGCTTCAGGCAGTCGATGGATTCACTGCAGCCCACTGTCACATGATAAGTTTTTGAATATTTTTCGCCCTTAATTCTCCTGACTTCGCTGATGTCAGAGATTGATAGACCCATTACCTCAATGCCTTTCCCTGAACTATTTACCTTGTCCTGGAGAAGTTTCAGGTCAATGCTTCTTTTGCAGGGCCTTTCAGCTTCGATCACGAACTCTCTCCCGTTCCCCAGCATCCTCACATCCACGTCCTCTCTTCCGGCACCATGAAGATAGTAGTTTGCGCAACCTGAAAGTTCCGCAAGACTGGCCCCAATTATTGATTCAATGGATTCCCCGTTGCCCGTTTTGTGTATCCACCTTGTCTGGGGAATATCACGCCTGTATTTTTTGTATATACCCCTGATAAAGAGGCTTTTTACCTGAGCATTCACACTATCGTATTTGGTGTTTATGAGAAACGTTAATTCAGGTTCATTGAAAGACACTTCTTTCTGCAGCCTGGATGAAAGAAACTTTCCAAACTCCCTGTTGAATTCCTTCTTTATTGATTCTCCATGTTCCCCGAAAAGGGACTGAAAACCTTTTTCATAATCCAAGTCTTCAGCTGGAAAAACCGATCCAACAAGGAAAGTTGAGAATTCAAATCCTGAAGATTCCTGCATGCACATCTCAACATATTTTTCCATGTCCAGGAAAATGCCGTGACATATGCCACATTCTTTCTCGCTTTCTAATTTTACACCTCCGGGAAGTTCATTCCCGGTGGAAATGAGGAAAGTTTCACCCCTCTGGATATTGGTTATGCCATGGCCTTCCATGGCAAATGCCCTTCCAAGGCACCTGACGCAGATATTAAAAAAAGTACCTGATGAATTCAAGTTATTATCTTGCTATAATGGTCTTTTCAATGTTCTGCCTTTCCTTGATAAATACTCTGGAACCACATTCACATTCTATTTCAGCAGTTCCGAATGATTTTTCAAGGGGCCTTCCACATCTTATGCATTTATACATTCTGGCTTATCTCCGTTACAATCTTCTGACTGTACTCGGGATTGTATGATCCTCCGGCGAATTTGTATTTGCAGCTCCTGCACTGCCAGATTCCTGATGCAACCCTCTCTACCTTCTTCTTCTTGCAGGACGGGCATGTGTAAAGCAGTATTTTCTGCTTGTATATTTCATTCCATGATTTCCTTACAGTTACCCCGTATCTTGGACCGAAACGGCCTGCAGCTCCAACTTTTATAGTTCGTCTTGACATTTTACATCACGAGAAATATTTCTTTCTTAGTGTAGCACCCGTATCACTTGATATCTTTATAGCTTTTTTTATCTCTTCAAGTGTAAAGTTTCCAGTGTCACCCTTCTGCATAGCCCTGATATGACCGTCTTCTGTGGTTGTAACTGTTACTCTTGCAGATCCAAGCTGTTCTTCCTCAAGGTCAGGATCGCAAACCAATTCGTCCCCGATTTTGACCATCGTGACAGAGACTGGAATCTGGTCAACTGGCAGAGGCATGTCCTTTCCGCCTTCCTTCGACGCCGGTATGAAGGCTGATCTCAAAGCTGAAACTGCGGCAAGTGTGCATGCATCTATGAGGTTCCCGTCGAAATCCATTATGTTGATATCAACAAACACAATCCATACCTTCTTGCCCGGCTCTATAACCAGTTTCTGGGTGTCGATCATCTTGCTTTCCCTTATGCCTCTGTCCACGACTCTGGCAATTTCAATGGAGGTCTCGTTGGGCGGACCTGCTTCAAATGTTGGAAAAGCCATTGGCAGAAGCTCGACGTTTGTCGTCAGTACTCCTGAATTCGGGGTATCTGGGAAAGGCTCTCCTGATTCTATCTTCACCCCGGCCAGTACCCTGGTTCTTCCGAGCTTGACCATTGCGGAACCTGCAGCTCTTGGAACATAATTGGTTGTTATTGTGGCTTCCCTGAAATCCAGTAAGCCCCTTCCGTCTCCCCTCTTTCCTTCCTTCAACTGTTTTGTTATAAAACTCCTCTTAATCTCTGAAAGCACTCCAAGTGCATCTCTTGGCATTTATTCACCATCCCCTATATTTTCAACTGAATACCTTGATGTAAGTGCATTCCGCTGGATTTCGGCTATATTGTCAGTTGCCTTCATGATCATTTCTGAGGCCTGGTCAAACTCTTCAAGGCTTAAGTCCCCATCCATCTGGATAAGCACTATTTTCTTGCTTTTTGAAAGGACTGCTATTGGGAGATCAGCCTGGCCGAAATTGTCTTCCTCCTTGGAGAGGTCAAGAACAACCTTTCCTTCGACCTTTCCTGCTGTGCATCCTACCACCATGTCCCTCATGGGGATGCCTGCAGATGCAACCGCAACTGAAGCAGCTGTCAGGCCTGCGATTCTGGTGCCCGCATCGGCCTGCATGACCTCTATAAAAACATCTATCTGTGCCCTTGGGAACTGCTCCACCATTATGGCGGAACTCAATGCTTCTGATATGACCTTTGAGATTTCCACTGATCTTCTGTCCGGACCAGGTCTCTTCCTCTCGTCTACGCTGAAAGCAGCCATGTTGTATCTTGCCTTCACGACAGCCTTCTCAATGTCCTGCGTATGCTTCGGATAGGCCTCCCTTGGCCCGTAGACAGCTACCATTATCTTGTTTCCGCCCCATTCAATATAGGCTGATCCATCAGCTCTTTCGAGCAAGTTCGTCTCTATTTTTATTGGCCTGAGCTGTTCCGGGGTTCTCCCGTCCAGCCTCATTCCACTTTCGTCCAATAATTTAATGTTACTTTCTGATCCCATTATTTCACCGACCTTTCTTTCAGGTATTTTTCCATTCTGTCTGTAAGCCCAACTGTATGTGCTTCCTGTTCCACTATACTTATTGCGGCTATTGCTTCGATCACGTCTTCAGGAGTTCCATCAATCCATATGAGTCCATTCTGGCCCACGACTATTCTGGTGTTGGTGGCGTCCTTTATCATATTTACCATTGATCCGCCTTTCCCTATGATCCTTGGTACTTTTGGTGCAGGGATTGATGTTATGTGTCCGCCTTCCAGTTTCCTGAGTCCTACGTCCTTAAGGGTTATCCAGCTCTCCTTTATCTCGTTGAGCGTCATGATCTTGGCGTAAACGTAATCCCCAACTCCGAGAAATCTCTTTATGTCCCCTGATGTAGTTCTCCATGGAGTATCATTCATATGTAGAAGGGTGTTATATGTTGAGTTTATGTCCACCGGCCACATGGATGGGCCTACTTCAAGGACTTTCCCTATAACCTTGTCCCCTCTTCTGGGGATATATTTCCCGGAAAACGGAACGACATCCACTCCCTGATCATTCTTCTGTATAATACCAAAGTATGAAGAACAGTACCTGCCATCACTATTTTTATAAACGCCATTTCTGGGTTTTCCCAGTTCCTCACTGATGAGATCACCGGGCATAACTATTTGCTTAATTTCTGCCATTATTTCACCTCTTGATTGTTCATGGACGGTTCAAGCAGCTAAATTTAAAACTCTCTGTTTAGATATTGTTTAAACATATATTATAAAATTTAAATGAATCTGCTCAAAAGCACCATTACTCTATCCCTTATCATCACCTGACAATATCCCTATATGGAGTTCATATATTATTTTTTTCAGCGCACCCTAAGGGGAGGGATATCAGTTGAACAATATTGAAATGTACGGTAAAGAAGACATTTCCGTTATATTTAAAGATCCCAATCGATCTTCAAGATCTCAGAAATATGAAGAAAACTTATTTCCCTTTCAGTATTTTCACTTCAATATTATCACGGGCTTTTCTGGTAAGAGAGCTGATTATGTCCCCCTGGATTCCTGACGGGACTTCAATCATTCCGACCCATGATCCGTCCTTTCCCCATTCCTCCTTGGTAAGATATCCTGTCCTTACTATGTCCCCATATACTTTACCGTAGGCATCTCCCGTCAGTTTTATGGCAATCCTGGTCTTTTCGAATCTGATAGGAAGCAGGACCCTGATACCTTTCAGCACAGTCTGTATCTGGTCTCCAGCGCTTTTGAAAGGATCTATATGGATCTTTGCTTCGTCAATTGCCTGCGCTATCCTAGCCGGAGGGTGAGGAGTGTTTGTCTGCGGATTTATTGATTCTCTTGAGATAATGTCTATTATCTGCTTCCTCTTCTTCTCCAGCATTGCATGCCGCTGTTCCGTTGTTAACTGTATCTGACCCCTCTTTACGATCTCTATGGCAACCTGGGCCACATCGGTGGTTTTGAAAACTTCCTTAAGAGTCTCTTCTCCTGCTTTTTCACCTTTGTTGGCATCCTTGAATATTTCATCCAGGGCAAGGTCGTTTTCCAGATCTATTTTACCTTCCTTTATGCGATCGGTTGCATCGGGATCAACTAAAATCTCAAACTTGTGCCCGTGGGATTCAAATCGCGCAACTATAGAATCCTCAAGCTTTACCATGATCGGATAATATCAGGATGGAATTAAAATTATTTCCTTTATGCTTGCGGAATCTCTTTGAAAACTTTAAAAAATTACGAGAGGTATTTTTCTACCTCTTCCTTTGTAAAAATTCTGATTTTGTTCCCCATGGTAATTGTTGCAACTTCGGGAGCTTTGAAGTCCGCCGGGTCCTCCACTGAAGACTTGAGGGCCTTTATACCGAGAGTTACCGCATCTGATTCTGACATATCGTCCTTGTACTCTTTTTCCAGGTAGGCAGTCACTGCATCTTTGCCAATACCTATTGCTGCCGCCTTGTATTCGTTGATGGTCCCTGCAGGATCACAGTCGAATAGTCTTGCACCAATGGAATCTGTCCCGGCTATTATCATTGAGACACCGTATGGTCTTACTCCACCATATTGTGTGTACTGTTGCATCTGATCTGCAACCCTCTTAACCAGATTCTCGATGTTGACCAGAGAACCATAGGTTATCTTTTCCTGTTGGGCCCCTATTCTTGCAAAATCTATTAGGACTCTTGCATCCGCGACAAGACCCGATGTAACTGTGGCCACGTTATCGTCAATAAGCTGTATTTTCTCAAGGGAGTTCTGTTCCACAAGCCTGCTTCTCACTCTCTTGTCGGACAGCAGAACAACTCCGTTCTTGAATCTTATTCCCATTGCGGTAGACCCTTTCTTAACTGCTTCTCTTGCATATTCAACCTGAAATAGTCTCCCGTCCGGAGAAAAAACAGTGATAGCTCGATCGTAAGCCATTTGACCTTGTTGCATTTAATTCACCTTCATT
>JAKBSB010000257.1 GCA_021845155.1 Thermoplasmata archaeon | reverse complement strand
CGAAATCTATCTCAGCAACCTGGAGCATTTCCTTTAAAATCAGGTCTCCTCCGCGGTCCCCGTCAAGGAAAACAGTCACGGTCCTTTCCTTTGAAAGCTTCTGGACAGTTCTGGGTATGTTTGTGCCCTGTACTGCAATTGTGTTCTTTATGCCGTATCTCAAAAGATTGAGTACATCGCTCCTGCCCTCCACAACAATTATTGAATCAGAATCCTTTATTGCGGGACCGGCTGGAAGCCTCTCCTCTCCATAAGAGATGATCTCTCCTTTTTCAACCTCTTCCCTCACAGAGTTTACTATGCTTTCACTGACACTTTTGCCGCTGTCGCTCATCTTCTTGTAAAGTGCCTCTGCCCTCTCTATGATCTTGTGCCTTTTCTGTACCCTGACATCCTCTATGTTTTCAATCTCAACTTTTGCCTTGCACGGCCCTATGCGGTCTATGGTTTCAAGGGCAGCAGCGAGAATTGAACTTTCCACCTGGTCCAAGCCGGATGGTATCAGGGCAAAGCCCTCTGTCCTTCCTTTCTTGCTGTCTATCTCAACTTCTATTCTACCGATTTTGCCGCTTTTCTGGAGGTCCCTTAAATCCAGTTCTTCACCGAGAAGTCCTTCTGTCTGGCCAAATATGGCACCTACGACATCAGGTTTCTCAACCACCCCATCCGTAGCTATCTTTGCTTTTATCATGTATTTTGTTAAATTTGGATCTACATTCATATTGATCACCTAATTTATTCGAAATGGATGTAATATAAGAAATTCCGTTCCCTTTAATTACCACCATCATAATCGTATGCTCTCAGAATATTTAAGACTTGGTAGTCTGTACACGGTGCTCACTAACATTGTATTTCTATATTATAACCTCAGTTGAATTATTGATGAAATAGCCAACTGTCAAATCACTGTTTATGGCGGTAAGATATGATTAACATGAAGAAAGTGGACAGTTATAACGCTGAGACGGGCCAATGTCAACTCTGATAAACTTATATAAGTTGTAATCATGAAAGGACTAGATTTATTTATGATCAGATTTGGTGTTGCCGGAATTCCCTTGACGAGCAAGGGAAGGACATTTATAGAGTCAGTGGAGGATGCAAACAATCTCGGTTTGAATGCACTTGAGGTCCAGCTTCTCAGGGTAAATGTTGAGGAGAGGCCTGCGCTGGAATATAACGGGCTTTCACCCAGGGATGTGGACACATCAATTATAGTTGACATATTGAGGCAGGATGAAGACGGAAACTATAACAGCATTGGGATTGACAATATAATAGAGGAAGACGATATAGTCCAGGAACTCTTCTGGAATATGGCAAAAAATTATTCCGATCTTGATGAAGGTGGAAAGCTTGCAAAGGAACTGGATGTGCAACTTTCCATTCATGCCCCTTACTATATGGACATGCTTTCAGACACTGACATGGCTGATAAATCCTATAACCATCTCAAGTGGTCTCTTATAATAGGAAAAGCAATGAATGCAAAGAGGACAATAACGCATACAGGTTTTTATCCCAAGGACAGGAAAACTGCCGTCAAGAAAGCTACGGATTTCTACGGAAAGATATCTTCCGAACTTCCTCCATCAAAAGGCTATCCGTATATTGGGGTGGAATGTTCCGGCAAAACAGAAATTTTTGGTTCAGTACAGGATCTAATGGCAATCTCAAAAAAGGTGAAGGATATAGAACCCATACTGAATTTTCCTCATGTTCACGCTGTGACAGGCGGGTCGCTCATAGAGATCAAGGATTTTGAAGCTCTCATAAGTGAATTTTCAAAATACTCGAAGGGCGATCTTTACATGGAGTTTTCCGGCGTTGAATACGAGGACAATAATGAGACCAAGCTGACTGCCATAAAACATGGAGATCTAAAATTCGAGACTCTTACGGAGGCCCTCATAGACTACGAGGGTGACTCAACAATAATTTCATCATCTCCTCTTCTTGAGCATGATGCACAGTACATGTATCTGATATATCTCAGGACGCTTTCCAAGAAGCTCCAGAGAAAGGCGACAATGAAAAAACAGGTGGCTTAAAAATGGCAAGGGATTATCCGGTAAAGAAAGGTGTGGACATCTCGCTTGATGCAATCGCGGCAAAGTGCAGGGAATTTTCTGGAGATGCCAAGGTTTCCCAGAAAAGCGTTGTGCTGACAATTCCTGGAATTAAAAGACTCGAGATAACGGTAAACGGAAAGAACCTGGCAATTGAAACTGAGAATGATACTGATTTCAAGGACTTTGCACAGACAATCAAGACTTATAACAATCTTGTAGAAAGCATAACCGGCTATTCTTCAAAAGAGAGGAAGAAGAAGTTCGGCAAAATCTGATCCGGACTACTCTTAAGCCTAAGGAGAGTTATATTCCATTAACTGGAATTCCATTATTGTTCAATAAACTGAGGTGGTGTTTCATTTTTCAGGTTAAGCAAAACATTACCCAGAAACCAATATAAATAAACATAACAGAGACTACAAAACATTATTATGCCTTCATAAATATATTCACATGTGAAGCATCTACTGATAATTCTCACAAATTTCCCACTTGCCCTGATAAAGCTTGTCCCCGGCGTATCATTTGCCATGAATCCTTTAGCCCTACGTGGTGAGATGTGATTGTGGTGGTCAGCAGGTGACATTCACGGGCGATCATGTTACCATTACAATGAAAGATCACTCCAGCAATGCATTCAGGAAGGATTACATGGCAAGCAGTTCAACTTTCACATTCAACAGCAGCAATCCATCTTT
>JAKBSB010000012.1 GCA_021845155.1 Thermoplasmata archaeon | reverse complement strand
AGCAGTCTTGAGTTCCACCAGATCTTTGTAAATGGAATGTTGAAGGGACTGGAAACTCTGTTCGTAATCGCGTCCGGACGGCCATGATCCCTGTGGATCTTCAGGAGCGGTCAGTTTCCTGTTTTTAAGATCTTTCAGCACGTCTTCCATTATCTTCCGGTTAGTTTCGTACCAGGAGGCTGAGGATTTCGGTTTTGGCGCTGCCTGGTTGGGATCTGCAGGGGTGGTCTCTGCCTTCTTTTTCTGTTTCCCAGCCTGCTGGGGAATCTGTGATGAGGAGAAATGTGAGAGGATTTTTTTTGTGATCTCAATATGAGTTTTCCATGATTCCATGCTGCTCACCTTAACCAGCACAGTTTCAGGTGCGCTTCCCTTGACTATGAGGCAGAGCCTTTTCATCATCTTGCCTTCTATTGTGACATTTATGATGTCCTCAACCTTAATCTCGAAACTGTCCTGCCTGTTCCTGTTTCCTGGATCCGGCTTAAAAATAACCTTCAGTGGAGTGAGCATGAGTATTCCATGGCTTTTGCCGAAGCTTGCGGGCTCAGTAAGTATGTAATGTGGGTCATCGTTATTGGAAGCCATCTCCTAAACAATGATATACATGATCATAAATGTATGCTCCATGACGGACAAAGTTGAAATTTTATTTTTTCCATTTCCCGGGAGGCACATGGTTTCAGCCTTGTATATGCGGTTTTATTGAATTATGTATCGGGACAGAACTCCGGACTGCCGGCAACTTGAAAAGATGAAAAAATCAGATTACTGGACCAGGGAAAGATAAACCTCTTCCATTCGGTCCATGCCCTCAACAGAATCTATTTCTACACCATTTTCCATCAATTCCCTGAGGATTGAATTTCTGGTTTCCCCTGGCTTCATCTCCAATGTTATCTCGTTTCCCTTAGTGGTCAGATCCTTTGCTCCGGGGATATTCTTGATATTGTTGAAACTACCCCTTATCCTCATTTTGTTCCCCCTCATGTCTGATATTTCATCATTGAATTTTATTTCGCCCTTATCTACTATTATCACCCTGTCACAGACTTCCCTGGCTTCCGATATTAGGTGTGTGCTGAACAGGATTATCCTTTTCTTTTCTTCCTTAAGTGTTATAAGAATATCCCTCATCTCCTTCATTCCTCTGGGATCAAGGCCAAAGGTTGGTTCATCCAGCACTATTATTTCCGGGTCACCTATCATAGAAACAGCAAGACCCAGCCGTTGCTTCATTCCTCTTGAATATTCACCGGTTTTCCTGTCAAGATACCCTGTTATGCCAGTGATACTGGCAAGTTTCTCAATTTCTTCTGAGGATCCGGAAACCGACATTCCCTTTATCCTTGCCACAAATTTCATGGTCTCCCTTCCTGTCAGGTAAGGGTAGAATTCCGGCTGTTCCACAAGAGCGCCTATTTTCTCCAGAGCCTTTGTGGGATTCTGGTTCACGTTGACACCGTTCACCAGTATTTTACCTTCGGAAGGCTTGAGTATGTTGGTTATGATTTTCAGCAGGGTGGTCTTCCCGGCCCCATTTGGGCCAAGTATCCCTATGCACTGTGGTGTATCCACGTTGAGGTTTATATCCTTCAATGCCTGAAGTGATCCAAAATTCTTGCTAACTCCCATTATATCAAGACCGGGCATTTACTTTACCTCCTTGTTTTCAAAGATCAGGAGAGCTATGACTATTGAAACCACAAGATAGAGAATCATCACGAGCAACGCCACCATGATTGATGAGAATGATGCTCCTGCAATACTGTTGTTAACTGCGAAAGTGGATGTGCTAACATTCACGAAAACCCTCTCCACAATGGATGCGGCGTTGTCAAGCAGGAAGAAGGGGTTGTAGCTGTAAATCAGCTCAAACACTATATTCATTGCTGAGAAGATTATGAAGTATATCAGGAATACAGTAATGTAAGCATAAAGGTTCTTCTTGAATATGCTGCTCACAAGAAAAGTGAAGGCTGAAATTGAGAATATGAACACTGCCAGCAGCCCTATTGATTTGAAAAAGGTAACCGGCAACTGCCCGGGAAAGACTATGATGTAAGTTATTACCTCCACTATGATATAAATTGCAGTTATAACAAGGGTGACTGACACTGAAGCCAGATACTTGCCCATAAGCAGGACGCTTCTCCCAATTGGAAGCGGAAATATCTGGAAGGCTGTGCGGTTCTCTATCTCGCTTGATATGGCCGGTGAACCGAAGAAAACTGCTGCAAATACCGGAAGATCGGACAGGACAAATGCCCATATATACAGGAACAGTTCCTCCTTAAGGCCCGTTGAAATTGCTTTTCCCTTTAGCTCCGGTATGAAGTCCGGCAGCTTGTTGAGATACCTGAAAGAAAGGTATACCATTAACCCTGATACCAGCAGAACCAGCAGGAGCATGAGATAGAAGCTTCTTGACCGGTAATAGTTCCTGAAATAGTAACCATAAGTTATTGAAAAACGGTTTGTCATAAATATAAGCACCTTCCGGAAATCATTCCATCACCATGGCCTTCAGTTATCCGGAAACATTGTAAAATAGTTCTGGTTTTCTTTTGTAAGGTTCAGTACCGATAACATGTTGCCCGTATTCCCAAGACCAACAGGCAAGCTGATTTCAAGCTGCAACGGGCTATTCCATACTGCGCTGAAATTGGTGAGATTCATTTCAGGCCTGGAAAAATTAAACATATCATAGAGTTTAGTTGAAGCCATGTTGAAGTAAACCTGCGTGGAATCAAGTGTAACATTCCCGGTTATAGACCTGAAGATAGTGCTGTTATCACCTGAAACGTAGAATGAAAGATTTGAAGAATCGTTCAGATATGAACTGTGTGAAGCAAAATTATAATTCCGGGAATAGGCGCTCATGGAGTGGTTCAGTGAACCAAGAGAACCCACAATGAATGAAAGGCCGTATGGATTATATGCATAGAGATTAAGGGAAAGATTGTTTTCAATCGGTTTAAGGATTCCCGAGACAAATGAAGGCAATTTTGAGTTTATTGTGTTGAAACCTGTTTCGTTGATTCTGATCTTATATACCTGGAATCCCTGAACGGTACCATAGGTGGACAGGCTTATTCCAAGTCCGGATGTTAAGGACGAAATATTAGAATTGTTGGAAACGCTGGTTATTGATGAGGTGTTCAGGCTCAGGAGCGCTTCGGCATTTTCTATTATCAGCGCAGGAGATCCGGAAGCATAAAAAGCATACATTTCCGTGCCGTTATAGTTTATTGCAGCTACCATTGTCGAGTTCTCAGGGATATAAGCAAGCGGGTCTGATGCCTGGTCTGATACCGACATGAAGTGATAAAGAACAATTGCTGTGGGAGCCACCACTGCAACTGAAAGAATCACAATAAGAACTTTTTTCAATATGGGCTCCATGTTTATGCATTTCCAGTTCCTATTTAAATTTGCATAAAGTTTGTTTTTATCATCCTGTATTCCAAAAACAATAAATATTCATTAACCTGCAGGTTATGGCAATTATATGATAACTGAAATAAATGGAAAGAAGATATCGCCGGTTGGGCTTGGGACCTGGAAGATGGGAGGATCGGGACATCCGGAAACATCAGACGACCGCAGGAACATAGCTGCACTGAAATACGGCATAGAAAATGGAATAACGCTCATAGACACGGCAGAGATGTATGGTGACGGCCATTCCGAGGAACTGGTTGGGAAGGCCATCTCCGGTTTTCCACGGGACGATCTTTTCATAGTGACGAAGGTATGGAATGACCACCTGAGGCATGATGACCTTATCAGGTCGGCAAAAAACAGCCTAAAGAGGCTTGATTCCGGGTATATTGACCTCTACCTTATCCATTGGCCCAGCCCCAGTATTCCAATAGGCGAGACCATATCAGCAATGGAGGAACTTGTGGATCAGGGAATAATACGGAACATTGGAGTCAGCAATTTCAGCAACAAACTCCTTCAGGAGGCAATTGATTCCACAAGGAAATATGATATTGTAGTGAACCAGCTTGAATACAATATGTCAAACAGATCAGTGGAAAAGGACAACCTGGATTTCTGCCGTAAAAATTCCGTACATATCATGGCGTATTCACCCCTGAACCAGGGTCACATGAAGGCTGGCAAGAATATTGAAAGGACCGCAGAAAAACTTGGAATAACCCCGGTGCAGGTCATGTTGAGATACCTGATGAGAAACAGCATACCGATCCCGAAATCATCATCACCTGAACATATCAGGGAGTTTGTTGGTGCGATGAAGGAGGACCTCCCCGAAGAATATTCCAGCAGTCTCTGACGGATCACGTTGATCTGTACTGAAGCTTTCCGTTATTTTCCCTCTCAATCAGTTCACCGGAATTCTTCATGTACCTTATATGGGCTATGGCCTCCCCGATTGCAAAGTTCTGTTCCATTGAATTCATTGAGTCCATCTTTCGTCCCCTGCTCCATGTCATTCTTCCCGCTATTTCATAGGCGTTCACCCATGAATTTCTCGCTATATCCTTTATCTCGCGGATTCTGGCCCTGTGGTGATCAATTATGCCTTGGGCACGTTCCTTCATGCCGGAGAATGGCTTTCCATGACCTGGAAAAACCCGCGCCACATCAAGCTTCAGGGTTTCCCCCAGACTCTGCATATAAAGCCCCAGCATATCCGTATCCCTGTCATAGAAGCTTATGTTTGGCGTGATACGCTCAAGTACATGGTCTCCGGTGAACAGGAATTTGTTATTTTTCATGTAAAAACATGTTGAACCGGGAGAATGTCCCGGGGTACTTACAAATTTTATGTCCCCGAACTCCCCTCCCGGAATTGAGGAAAGGTCCTCAATGTCAAGGCTCCTGTAATTTTCAAGTTCCATGACAACAGGGTGATTCTCGCCGAATTTCTGCAAATACGATTCCGGCACACCGTTTATCCTGAGAAAATCTATAAGCTCAGTAAGGAAACCGCTGGGGTTTTCCTGAATTGATTTTACACGAACCAGGTCCTCATACCCCATGTATACCGGTATTGAGTAATCCTCGTGCATTTTCTGGGCCCCTCCAAGGTGGTCAATGTGCAGGTGAGTCAGGAATATTGCGTCCAGGTCATCCACCCTTACATCCCTCTGGAGGAGAAAACTTTCGGTTCCCGGATCCATTCCTGTATCTATGAGGACATTTTTTCCACCTGTGTTCACGTGGTATATGGTCGAGGTCTTGAGAGCCCTTATGTTGATCGGTATTTCAATATCTTCCACTTTTTCAGCCAATGTTTTCACTATTCCTGGTGTGCAGGATAATTTCATAATCCTTTATAATAGGCTCTTCAGTGGTGTTAACAACACACAGCTAACCGCGAAACAGGAACCAGTAAATAAGTTTAGTTTCAAATGCGCCTGAAGCCTGAAACCAGGAGGATATCATTCACGACCCCGGATGCAGTTTCTATTGGGCCGTCCCTGAGGCCGGCAACAAAGATATCCCCGTTAAAGCCGGTTTTCATGACATATCCAAGCGACTGGGGTTTGAGCGTTATCAGAGGATCCTCCCTGTCAAGTGTTTCCAGCAGGGATCCGGCTTTTATTTTTCCTTCAGAGATACCGACGCTTGCAACTATCCTCTGATCCCCCTTAACACCATCAAAACTTGTATTCTCATTGACGCCCTGATACTTTATATCATTAAGTGTAAGCGATGAACCAAAAAGGGAGTTCGCCAGGATTACGGTCTTTCTTGCTGAATCAATTCCATCTGTATCATCCCTGAAATTTGCCTCGACTATCCCCAGTTTTGAGGCCTCGTCAAGAGCCTGGTTGAAATCCATTCCGGATTTCATCTTACGCAGGACATAATTCACGGTGGAGCTGACAATGCCGTGAAAGTCAAGCACTGCTGAAGGCAAAAGGCAGTAATCCCTGAGATTGAAAAGGGGAACGCCTCCTGCAACAGTTGATTCATACCTTATCTCCTTTCCTGAGGATGCGGATCCGTTCATGATCTCTTTCCAGAAGAAAGAAAGTGGAGCCTTGTTTGCGGTAACAACATGCTTGCCGAGTGAAAATGAATCCATGTACAGATCCCTTCCTGCCTTTCCGTCCCTGGTGGCAGGCGACACATCCACGATTATATCTGATTTCAGGGAAAGAACATCATCTGTGCTCATCTTTGAATAACCAGACCTGAATATGTCTCCATGTTCCTTTGCATTGAGTACCTTTGCAGGATTTACTCCCTGGGCGTCAAAAACGGTTCCTCTCGAGTCTGATACGCTCAGGATCCTGAATTCTTCCTTCAGCTGCCCCTGTTCCTTCATGCCCTGTATTATTGAAAGAATGCCTTTTCCGACATTCCCCGCCCCTATTATTGAAACTCTGGTCTCTTTCATGGATCAGTTCGCCTGTTCTTCGTCGTCCAGGTCTTCCCCTTCCATTACACGGGAGACAACTGCAACCCTGTCGTCGTCATCCAGTCCTATGAGCTTTACACCTGACGTGACACGAGACAGCACCTTGATATCCTTCACCTTTAGCCTTATGGTTTTCTCGTTCTTTGTGATGATTATTATGTCATCCCCGTCAGCAACAGGCAGAGCCTTGATTATGTTACCTGTCCTGTCCGTTTTCTTGAAGATCAGTACGCCTCCCGTTCCCCTGTGGTGAACCGGGAAGCTCGTTATATCGGTTCTTTTTCCAAGCCCAAGCTCGGAAACGCTCAGGATCATCTCATTTTCGTTGATTGCGAAGCTGGAAATGATGATCTCATTCTCCCTGAGCCTCATTGCCCTTACGCCTCTTGATCCTCTACCGGTAACCCTTACTTCCCTTGTGTCGAAAAGTGCAACCTTCCCTGAGTTGGAGACCACCACTATCCTTGCATCTCCGTCAAGGTGCTCCACTGAAAGAACTTCGTCGTCCTCTTCAAGATTTATGATCTTTAGGCCGTTTGATCTCATGCTGAGCAGCTGCTTTCCGGGTGTTCTCTTGACATAACCCTGTCTTGTAACAATGGCAAGTATTGAATCCTCATTGTCTGTCCCCTTGACTATCTGCTTTATCTTTTCCCCCTCGTTGAGAGGCAGAAGGGCTTCCGCAGCAGTACCAACAGATTTCCTGGATTTCTTCTCGATTTCATACGCCTTTGTCTTGATTACTCTTCCTGTATTTGTAAAGAAATATATCTCATCATGGGAGCTGCAGTTAAGTATGCTCTTTATGCTGTCTTCCTTCCTGGACGGGGTTATAATGCCTTTTCCTCCCCTTTTCTGGGCCCTGTACTCTTCCAGGGATACTCTCTTGAGAAGGCTGTTTTCACTGAGAATTATTACAGAGTCCTCTTCCGGAATTAGGTCTTCTATGGATCTGCCCTTAAGCTCCTTGTAAACGATCTTTGTCCTTCTCTTGTCACCGTACTTCTTCTCCACATCATCAAGTTCCTTCTTGATAATTGATCTTCTTACTGATTCGTCCGCAATTATGGTCTCGAGTTCCTTGATTCTTGCCATTACCTCCTTGAGATCAGAAAGGACCTTGTCAACTTCCATCGAGGTTAATCTCTGCAGCCTCAGGTCCAGTATTGCGTTTGCCTGCTTTTCTGTAAGTTCGAGGTTTTTGCAGAGTTTTTCTCTGGCTTCAGCCGGTTCCTTTGACTTCCTGATCAGGTCAATGACCATGTCAATTTTGTCCAGGGCTTTTGTGAGTCCCTCGAGAATATGCGCTCTGTCCTTCTGCTTGGTAAGATCAAAATTTGACCTTTTTACTATGACATCAAGACGGTTGTCGATATAATACTGTATCATGCTGGCCAGGTTGAGCACTTTTGGCTCATTCTCCACTAGCACCAGGTTTATTATGCCTATTGAGGTCTCAAGTTCCGAGTGTTCATACAACTGGTTCAGTATGAGATTCCTCATGTCGTTGTCCCTCACCTTTACCACAATACGCATCCCTTTCCTGTCGCTCTCATCACGGATGTCAGTGATTCCCTTTATGACCTCGTTCTTGACCTGGTCTGCAATGTTCTGCACAAAGACGGATTTATTGACACCATATGGGAGGCTTTTTATGATGATCCTTTTTTCCTCGTTCAGGTCCACTTCACCCTGGCAGATGACCTTTCCTCTTCCCGTGGAATAGGCATCGGCAAGTTCATTGGTGTAGTATGCAATTCCTCCGCCCGGAAAATCGGGACCCTTGATGAATTTCAGGAGTTCCGCAACAGTGCTGTCCGGATTGTCGACCTTATGCTTTATGGCCCTGGCAACTTCCACGAGATTGTGCGGAACCATGTTTGTTGCCATACCGACAGCTATTCCTGATGCGCCGTTTATGAGGAGGTTTGGAATCTTTCCCGGCAGGTTCACAGGCTCCATGAGGGAACCGTCAAAATTCTGCCGGAATTCAACTGTCTCCTTGTCCAGATCCTCCGTTATCTCTTCTGAGATACGGGCCATTCTTGCCTCAGTGTATCTCATGGCTGCGGGTGAATCCCCGTCAATGGAACCGAAATTCCCCTGCCCATCAATCAATGGATATCTCAGGGAAAAATCCTGGGCCATTCTTGCAAGGGCCTCATATATGGATGAATCACCATGCGGGTGATACTTACCCATGGTTTCCCCTATTATTCTTGCGCACTTCTTGTATGGCTTGTCATGAGTGAAGCCAAGTTCGTTCATTGCGTACAGTATTCTTCTCTGAACCGGCTTCAGGCCATCCTTTATGTCAGGTATGGCTCTGCTGACGATTACACTCATTGCATATTCCAGATATGATTTCTTGATTTCGTTCTCTATGGATCTTTTTTCCATTCATTCACCTTATAAATCGATATTTTCAACTGTCTTGGCATTCTCTTCTATGAATCTTTTCCTGGGCTCAACCTTTTCACCCATAAGTATTGAGAAAAGACGATCCGCATATGCAGCATCCTCTATGGACACCTGCACAAGCTTCCTTGTATCCGGATTCATTGTTGTGTCCCATAGCTGGGTTGTGTTCATCTCCCCGAGACCCTTGAACCTCTGGATCAGAACATTTCCCCCAAATGATTTTGATACGCTGTCCAGCTCCTTTTCTGTATAGACATATGCCACCTTTTCCCCCTTCTGCGCCCTGAAAAGAGGCGGCTGCGCAAAATATATGTTCCCGTTTGTGACAAGCTCCCTTGCATACCTGTAGAAGAATGTGAGCAGAAGCGTCCTTATGTGCGCTCCGTCAACATCAGCATCCGTCATGATCACTATCTTTCCGTACCTCAATTTTGTGACGTCTATGTCTTCCTTTATACCGGTACCAACTGCTGTTATAAGGTCCCTTATAACCTGGTTGCTGAGCGTCTTGATGTCCGATGACTTCTCAACGTTAAGTATTTTTCCCCTGAGGGGAAGTACCGCCTGGAACTCGCGGTCCCTTGCCTGTTTTGCCGATCCACCTGCAGAGTCTCCCTCCACCAGGTAGAGTTCCGATCTCTCTGTATCATTGGTGGAGCAATCCGCCAGTTTTCCAGGGAGTCCTCCCCCTTCCAGCGCAGATTTCCTTCTGACAAGTTCCCTGGCACGCCTGGATGCTTCACGTGCAGCAGCTGCAGCTACTGCCCTTTTCACGATCTGTTCTGATATATGGGGATTTGATTCCAGGTACATCTTCATGAAACTTTCAACTGATGACTGAACTGCGCCCCTCACATCGCTATTGCCCAGTTTTGACTTGGTCTGGCCTTCGAACTGCGGTTCGGGAATTTTAACATGAAGAACTGCCACAAGACCCTCACGAACATCCTCACCTGACAGCCCTTCAATTCCCTTGAGCAGGTTCTTTGTCTTCGCGTAATCCTGTATTGCCCTGGAGAGACCTCCCCTGAATCCTGCCACATGAGTTCCGCCCTCAAGCGTGCTTATATTATTGACGAAACTCTGCATAATTTCAGATACCCCTGTATTGTACTGAAGTGCATATTCTATAACATAATCGCCCTGTTTCTCCATATTGTAAATTGGTTCCTTATGAACCGTGTTGTATCCCTCACCGAGATATTTTACAAACTCCGATAGGCCACCCTTGAAGCTTAAAACTTCCTTTTTTCCAGTCCTTTGGTCATCAATTGTTATTGAGACCTGGGAATTAAGGAAAGCCAGGTCCCTCATTCTCTCAAGAAGAGTGCCATAAGATACGTCAACTGTTTCGAATATTTCAGGATCCGGAAGGAACGTCATCATTGTCCCATGTTCTGTGTTCAGGTGAAATTCCACGTGGGAAAGGATTTCAGGGCGGTTCTTCTGGAATTCTGACAGTGACATTTCCTTGAGCCCTGATTCAGGTACACCTTTCAGGAATTGCTCGTAATATATCTTTCCTGATTTCTTCACCACAGCCACAAGTATGCTGGACAGAGCGTTCACCACGTGAACACCCACGCCATGGAGCCCTCCTGTTATCTTGTAGACCTTCTTGTCGAATTTTGCTCCGCTGTGAAGCTCAGTTAGAACTATCTCCAGGCCCGGTCTCTTGTATTTTGGATGGATATCAACGGGGATACCTCTCCCGTCATCTTCAACTGTTATCCAGCCATTGCCGTGAATAGTGAGATATATGTTTGAACAGAAACCGGCCACGGACTCGTCTATACTGTTATCAATGACCTCGTAGACCAGATGGTGCAGACCCCTCTCATCAGTTGACCCGATGTACATGCCCGGAACTTTTCTTACAGCTTTCAGACCTTCCAGAATTTGAATCTGTGATGAATTATAATCTTCCATGATGTTACCCTTTTCCTAATAATTTCTTAACCTTCCCCTATCTTAAGTTGTATAATAATTATTGCTCCCTGTTTGGTTTTTTCGCTTAAATTCAAAAGGAAGTGTAATAAAGTTTGTGATCAATTGTTACCAGTCTCGGGCAAGTCTTCCGGTAACCCTCTTAAGCAAGTTCAGCATGGGAGTCATGTGAAAATTTCACCCAGGAAGATACTTACCCTCATCATTGTTGCAATGTTCCTCTTTTCAGCAGTATTTGTCATAATACTTGTAATTTGAATCTATGCATTTAATTGGACAAGCAGGCTTTTTTCAGAAATCTCTCCTTACCACTATGTGCAGTTCATTTCCTTTTTCCTCGAAACTCACAACCTTTAATTTTGAGTTCTTTGCCAGGCTTTCAAAAACGTTCCTTTCGTATGGGAATTTCTCCCTGAGCACCATTATCCTTGCATCCTGACCGGGATCCAGCTGGAAATAGAGACCTTTAATTACGCTTTTTATGTAGTTGAATGGATCTCCACCGCATGTTATATTTCTATGATCTTCCTCTATCATAATCCCACAATACAGTATATTTTACGAGTATTTTAGTATATTACAAACTGAACCAGCTGAAATATAACCAAGCTGAAGATATTGCAAAGAAATGAGTACAATAGATTTTTAAGTCAGGCATACATTGTCCATTATGTCAAGATTTTACTTCAAATGCTCAGATATAGGTTACCAGTGCAGTTTTGAGACAAACGCAGCAACCGAGAAGGATATACTACCAAAAATAAAAATGCACCACAAATACGCACACGGGTTCAAGGAGATACCGGACGATGTTATGGCGAAAATTACAGGCGCCATACATGAGCAATAATTTCAAGAATCGGGCTGATTGACAATGTTTAACCGAATACCAACCGTACTTATGAGTCAGGAGATTATTGACAAGTGTTTTTCAAGGGCTTCCAAGATTGAGGAGCCTTATCAGCTGAAAGTTGAGGAAAAGATACGGAAAGAGATAATAGACAGGATTTCCACCATTGAAAGCATATCATGTGGTCACCTTGACAAGCTTGTGAAAAAGTTTCCCAAGATAGAGGATGTCCATCCTTTTTACCGTGACCTGCTGGATTTGCTGTTTGACATTGATCATTATAAAATAAGCCTGTATAAAATGAGCGAAACTTCAGTCAACATAGTAAAATTTTCAACAATTTACATCAGGAAGGCAAAAGGGGCGCAAAAGGCAGAAGATCTCAACAAGATAATGAGGGCATTTTACGGAAGATTTTCATCGCTGATCAATGACCTCAAGAAAGATCTTGAGTTTTTAAGGGAATGCAGGGACTACATGTCGAGGATTCCAACAATTGATACCAAGGTTCTCACCTTCATCATCTCCGGAATGCCGAACGTGGGAAAGAGTTCCCTTATCAGGTCCATAACCAATACGAATCCAAAGGTTGCCCAGTATCCGTTCACTACTCAGTCAATACATGTTGGTGTCCTGGATATGGACAATGAAAGGTTCCAGCTGGTGGATACCCCTGGAATACTTGACCGACCAATGGAAGAGAGAAACGAGATGGAAATCAAGGCCATTATGGCTTTGAAACATATAGACGGCATAATCATGTTCCTGTTTGACTATTCGGAAAGTTCCGGTTATTCTGTCCAGGACCAGGAAAGGCTCTATGATGAGATTGTAAGGACTTTCAGGAAACCCATAATAAGGGTGCAGGCAAAGAGCGATCTCGGTCCTGATATCCGTGAAAAAATTGCCATATCAACCATGACTGGAGATGGACTTGAAGACCTGAAAAGGAAAATGTTTGAGTTCAGGGTGATACACAGTGCTTACTGAAGCCGATATAAGAAAGATTGCAATAAAAAATGCATACGATCATGAAGGGAGGGCAGAAGTGGGTTCTGTCATGAGCAGGATACTTGGTTCTTATCCTGAAGCAAGAAAAGATGCATCTTCCATTTCAAAACAGGTCTCTGTCATTGTGAAAGAGATTAATTCAATGGGCAGTGAGAAGATCATTTCAGTTGTTGCAAAGGAATACCCGGAATTCATGGTCAAGGTTGTAAAGAAACAGGAACACAGACTCCCGGACCTGAGAAATGTTGGGAAAAGAGTTGTCATGAGAATGGCGCCGTCACCATCCGGGCCTCTCCATATCGGCCACTCCAGGATGTCAATACTCAATGACGAATACGTGAAAAGGTATGGGGGGGAACTGGTTCTGAGGATAGAGGATACCAATCCTGAAAACATTGATCCAATAGCTTACGAACAGATTCCAAGGGATCTTGAATGGCTGGGGGTAAATGTCACACAGACTGTCATACAGTCTGACCGCATGGAGATTTATTATGACCAGGCGAGAACGCTCATAAATTCCGGTAATGCCTACGTATGTTTCTGTAAACAGGAGGAATTCAGAAAATTAAAACTGAAGTCAGAAGCCTGCCCCCACAGAAATTCAGGTCCTCAGGAAAACGCGGAATCATTTGAAAAGATTATTCATGGTGGATTTGACAGGGGAACTGCAACCCTGGTTATTAAAACAGATTTAAGTCATCCAAATCCTTCAATCAGGGACTGGATAGCTTTCAGGATCGTTGATACACCACACCCAAGGACTGGGAGAAAATACAGATTTTATCCCATGATGAATTTCAGCGTTGCAGTTGATGACCATTTACTTGGGCTCACCCACGTGATAAGGGGAAAGGATCACGTTAACAACACGGAGAAGCAGAAATACATCTTTGAATATAATAAATGGAAGCTTCCTGAATACTATCATTATGGCCTTATAAACATACCGGACACAGTGCTCAAGACCTCAATAATCAAGAAGGGGATTGTAAGCGGTGAATATTCGGGCTGGGATGACATAAGGCTCGGAACTCTCATGGCCTTGAAGAAAAGAGGATATGCTCCAGAAACTTTCAGGCGTTACTGGATTGAGTCGGGAATGAGGGAAATTGATGCCGAATTTTCATGGGATATTTTCAACTCCATGAACAAGGAGAATGTTGACAAGGATGCGAAGAGATTCTTCTTTGTGCGCGATCCTGTAGAGATTAGGCTGGACAATGTATCACCCATGATATCTAAAATCCCTTATCATCCGGGGAACCCGGACACTGATTACAGGGAATATGAAATTGGCAGCAGTGCATCCATTTTTGTCGATTCTGCAGACTGGAACGGTCTGGAAGATGGAAAAAGTATAAGGATCAAGGATCTGTGTGATCTTGAGAAGAAGGGAAATAAAGGGAAAGTTCTTTCCATCAAGCCCGGCAAGGAAAAACTGAAAATTATACACTGGGCACCGCAGGGATCCTTGAAATTCAGGATTTTCAAGCCAGACGGAACTGTGGATGAAGGTGTTTCAGAACCACTAATATCATCTTACAGAGGCGTGGCCCAGTTAGAGAGATACGGTTATGCAAATGTCAACGGTGAAACCGGAACCGGCTATTTTCTTCACAAATAGACGGAATGAATTGCCGTGGCATTTAAATAAATTATAATGTGGATCAGCAGAGAACCTCCAAGCGATCCACCCGGCCTTCTTCTAATTCATTTAACCAGA
>JAKBSB010000256.1 GCA_021845155.1 Thermoplasmata archaeon | reverse complement strand
TTCAGGACTGCTTACGTGTACATAAACATTAATGCAATATTTTATGAGCATAAGTGATATCAAAACCGGCAAAGGAATTACATGGATTATGATGTCGTGATAATCGGATCCGGGCCGGCAGGTTCCGAAGCAGGGAAGATTCTTGGATCAAGAGGGTTCCGGACTGCGATTATTGATTCGAGAAATGAGATTGGAAACCCCATCAGGTGCGAGGAACTGACAAGAAAATCCATACTTGATTTCTTGAAGGTTTCAGATCATGAAAACATAATGTCAAACAGTTTCGAAAGCTTGTTGTTAAGTTTTGAAGGAGCTGCCGGCGATATTCCGTTGAAAATCATTGACGATAGATTTGCCGTGTTTGAAAGGGACAAATTTGACAAGGAGAATGCGGCCAGGGCTTCTTTGAACGGCTGCGACATATTTATACGAACATCATATGTGAGCCATTTCCGGAATAACGATGAAAAAATTACGGTAAATGCAAGAAAGGGAAACACAGACATCCAGTTTACCTGCAGATTTATCCTGGATGCTTCAGGGGAAAAGGGAACCGGAGCCTGTATTCCTGATAGAATCAAGATCAAAAGTCACCGTGTGTTCCTTTCGGGGAACTACTCTCCAGAATGCAGGTTTTCCATCCAGTCCGAAAACGGGAAAAAAATTATGTGGTACATTCCAAAAAGGACTCCTGAGGCAAATCTTGGAATTGCATTTCTTGGAGATAAATCAGAATCATATAATCTGGACAACGAACTTAAGATTTTTTTGAAGAATATCACTGGAAAGGACCGATTTTCCTCAACATACAGTTTTACATGGGAATCTGCATATTCAGGAAATTCTGCAGCCGATGGGAAGGGGATCCTACATGCAGGAGATGCTGCCGGTTTAAGGGACCCTTTAATCTTTTCAGGCTTTGACAGGTCTATTTTGTCCGGAAATATGGCGGGCAAAGCTATAGGTGATTACCTGGACAACAGTCAGCCAGATGCCATCGAGATCTATAAGGCTGATCTTATTGCGAGGTTTATAAGCCGGAACAGAAGATCTTGTGCTGCGTTCACAACATCCTATGAGGAAATAAAAGGAAAAGTCAAGGAAATGAAAGTCGGGATTGAGATACCGGAACTGTCATCCTTTGCACTGTTTTCACAAATTCTGGGCAGGGAACTGTGATCAGGAATTGAACATGGATTCATCAAGCCCGAAGTTTCCGGATTTGATCTGGTTCTTCAGCAATTTCTTGAACCCGCGGTTTCCCTTCATCATCTTCAGGTTTTCTTTCATAGCCCTGTATTCCCTCAATAGTTGCCTCACCTGAACTTCTGATGTTCCTGATCCCTTTGCGACTCTCTGTATGCGTTTGGCGTTTATGATTTCCGGGTTTTCCAGCTCCTTGTAGGACATTGAATCCATTACAATCCTGTATGTGGTCAGCTTGTTCTGGGCAGATTCAATATCATTTGGATTGATCTTGTTGCCTCCTGGAATCTTTGCAAGCGGCAGGGAATCTATCATTTTCCTCATTATGCTTGGTTGTGCAAATTTTTCCCATACATCATACATGTCCATCAGGTTGAACTTTCCTGACATCAGCTTGGAGAGGGATTCCTCAGCTTCCTCCTCGGTTATGTTTGTATCCTTGAATGCCTCCATTAAAGTTTCAAGGTCACCAAGCCCGAGAAGCCTTGAGAGGAACTTGTTTCCGTTAAATATCTCAATGTCATCCATGTGTTCCCCGGTACCGATGAAGTATATTGGGGACTTAATCTCGGAGACAGCGCTCAGTGCACCTCCACCCTTCCCTGTCCCGTCCATTTTGGTTATGATAACACCTGTAATTCCGACAGCCTCATCTATAGCCTTTGCCTGTGGGCCGGCCTGCTGTCCAATTGTTGCATCCAGAACGTACAGGACTTCATCCGGTGAAGCCACCTGCTTCAGTTCCCTGATTTCAGATATAAGTTCCTCATCCAGGGCATCCCTTCCGCTCGTATCAATTATCTTCACCTGGATGTTCTCAAGCTGTTTCAGGCCTGCCTTTACAATTTTTACGGGGTTCTTTTCTCCCTTAATGCCGAAGAACGGCACACCCACCTGTTTTGCAATCTGCTCGAGCTGCTCATATGCAGCGGGCCGGTGTATATCTGCAGCTATAACCCCGCAGCTCAGTCCTTTCTTGTTGAAGAATTTTGAGAGTTTACCTGCAGAGGTTGTTTTGCCCTGCCCGTAAAGCCCGACAAGCATTATGACCTGTGGCCTTAAAACCAGTTTTGAATCTGTTCCGATGATTTTCAGGAGCTCTTCGTAAATAATCTTTACAAGGAAGTCCTGGGCAGTCATGCCCGCCGGAGGCTTTTCCTCCTTTGCCCTGGTCTCCAGTTCCTTTGTTAACTGAAGGGCAAGTTTTACATTAACATCTGATTTAAGGAGTGCCCTCTGAACATCTCTTACAACTTCCTTTATGGTTTCACTGTCAACGAAACTTGATCCTGTTACTTTCCTTATGGTCTCTCTCAGGGATGATGCGAGACTGTCCAATACCATATAGTCACCAATTTATGTTTTCTATATAATGTTTCCTAGATGTCCCATAATCAGCGGAAGGAAGCTTTTATGAATCATTCAAGACATCATATTTGCGAAGATAGGAAGAGCTTTGTAAAAATAAGTTGACTGGAAATTCAGTATTCTCTCCATCTGTGCCCGCAGTGTGCACAGGTATAGAATTTTGTTTCCGGTTCGTCGGCCGACCTGGTCTGTTTAAGAAGGAT
>JAKBSB010000255.1 GCA_021845155.1 Thermoplasmata archaeon | reverse complement strand
TGAAACACTTGATCAGGCCTTGAAAATGAAGGATGAAGCTGTTTCAGAAGGAAAACCCCTCTCTATCGGCCTCATCGGAAATGCGGCCACCATTTATTCAGAACTGGTTAAAAGATCCATAGTTCCGGATATTGTTACAGACCAGACAGCTGCCCATGACCTCAATGTAGGTTACATACCTGAAGGATTCACCGTAAAATCTGCTGCCGAAATGCTTGCAAAGAATCCGGAAGAATACAGGAAACTTGTCTATGCCTCCATAGTGAAGGAAGTTAATGCCATGCTTTATTTCAAGGATCATGGATCAAAGGTCTTTGACTACGGGAACAATCTGAGAGGCAGGGCGCAGGAGGGTGGAAACACCAGGTCATTTGAGATCCAGGGGTATGTTCCAGCCTACATACGGGACCTGTTTTCCATTGGTTCCGGGCCATTCAGGTGGGTAGCACTCTCAGGCGATCCAGAGGATATCTACAGGATAGATCAGGCAATAATCGAGAAATTCTACTACGATGAACATCTTGTTAAATGGCTCAAGCTGGCGCGTGAAAAAGTTCATTTCCAGGGCCTTCCCGCCAGGATATGTTATGCAGAATATGGGCAGAGGGAAGCCATAGGGTTGATGATAAACGAGATGGTCAGGAAGAAAAAGATTTCAGCCCCGGTCGCAATTGGGAGAGATCATCATGACACAGGGTCTGTTGCTTCGCCATACAGGGAGACCGAGGCCATGCTTGATGGCAGTGACGCCATTGCGGACTGGCCCATACTGAATGCCCTTCTTAACGCCATCTCGGGCGCAACATGGGTATCCGTCCACCATGGAGGGGGTACAGGTATTGGAAATGCCATTCACGCAGGGTTTGTCCTCGTAGCTGACGGAACACCTGAAGCTGATGAGAAGATTAAGAAGGTCCTTAATGCGGACCCCGGAATTGGAGTCATAAGGCATGCTGACGCAGGGTACGAAGCTTCAAAGAAACTTTTGAGAAGTGGGGTAAAGTTCAAGATACCTTTTGAAAAATAGCTTCAAATATCTTTTATAATTTTTATTTTATAACATATTTATTAAACAATTTGTAGTAAAGTTTTTATAGAAGAATATATTTACTTATTTGCTTACCGGAATTGAGGTGATGAAAATGACCGAAAATATATCCGTAAAAGCAGAGAAGGAATTGAAAGCGCCGGAGACACAGGAAAACAGGTACTCCTTTGAAAAAGATATCATGAGTACCAGAAGAATGGAAGGGCTAGAAACAGTGGCAGGCATGATGGGAAAGATCTGGTCAGAAAACGACCTGAGCATCATGGATATAAAAAACCTGATTCCGTACCTTATGTCCATGACATTCACCCAGTCGGGAGATTCTGATCTGGAGATACTTGACTACATCGACAACTACATCAAGCCGGCTGTCTTCGAATACAACCGCGTGATCAGGAACGCAAAAAAATTTGTACCTGCAGAATTCCATAACGTATCCCCTGGAATAAAGAGATGATCCGAATAAGGGAATCTGCATCTAAACCATTATTTTTCTATTTATAGGGACATAATATATGTTGAAAAGATTAATAAATAAATTCAAGATGTGTAAAAATGTCACTGAAAGCTGTGGTTATGGCTGGTGGAAAGGGCACAAGACTTAGACCCATCACGTATTCGATTCCAAAACCCCTTGTCCCAATTGCCGGAAAACCCTGTATCGGATATATTCTTGATTCATATTATGCCGCAGGCATCAACGATGTCATAATAACAACCGGTTATAAATTCGAATCACTCATTAATGGAGTTCTTAAATTCAAGCAGGATGACCAGAACATCCTCTTTTCTGTGGAGAGGGAACCTGCAGGAACAGCCGGAAGTGTCGGCCTTATCTCAAAATTTATAGACGATACTTTTGTCGTGGGAAGTGGCGATACCCTGTCCGATCTGGATGTCAGCGATGTCGTGAAATTTCACAGGAAGATGAACTCAAAGATCACAATGGCACTGACAACAGTTGAGGATCCTTCACAGTTCGGTATAGTGGAACTTAAAGATAATAAGGTGGTCAGATTCCTTGAAAAGCCTGATCCAAAGCAGACCTTTTCAAAGCTGATAAATGCTGGCCTCTATGTGATTGAGCCCGAGATCCTCAAATATATTCCAGGCGGATTGCCCTATGACTTTGCCAGGGACCTCTTTCCCAAACTGCTGGACATGGGGATTGACATATACGGATACCACGCCAAGGGGATATGGCTGGATACGGGCAGGCCCAATGACATGATCAAGGCCAACCAGTTGATGACAGCCAAGTACGGAATGGAAGTATCAGGAAATGGAATGAAAGGCACAGTTATCATAAAAACACCTCATTCTAAATTTTCCGGAGCCTACATTGAAGGGCCGACGTTCATCGGCGAAAATGTAAGGATAGGGAAAAACAGCAAAATAATAAGATCTGCAATCTATGATAATGTTGAGATAGGAAACGATGTACAGGTAACAGATTCGATTCTCATGGATTCTGACAGGGTCATGGACGGCAGCAAAGTCATTAAATCCGTAATAATGAAACAGACGGAGATAGGTTCGGAATGTGAGATTGAGGAGAGCGTGCTGGCCCCTAAACTTCAACTCCAGAGCAAATCCAGGGTTTATAACGTCTCACTTTCATCGGAAATACTCCCTGAAGATGTTGTATAATTTAATGGAACCATGATTTCTGGAAATAAAAAATCCAGTACCAGGCGTTAAAATATTTTTAATTTTGG
The DNA here is from genome assembly GCA_021845155.1 of Thermoplasmata archaeon. The sequence goes on along the minus strand of JAKBSB010000255.1, from coordinate 47 downwards.
TTTATAAAAATCCTGCTTTCTGGAGTATAAGGAGATCCTCTGTGGTC
>JAKBSB010000254.1 GCA_021845155.1 Thermoplasmata archaeon | reverse complement strand
AACAACCGTTCCATCCAGACGAACAGGAAGGGATTCAGGCCATCAATAAGAAGGAAAAGATATGCATTCCAGCCTGGAGACATGGTTCTGCATGATCATGAGAGATTCAGTGTTGTTGGTGTGCATAACTATGGTAAATCAATCGTAATAAAAGGAGAAGAGAAGAAGATGGACATAAACACGAAGAAGGTCAAACTGGTAAAATATGGAAAAGGATTGAGGTTCACTGCCCAATTCCTCCCACCTCTGAAGAAGGTGGGTATCCTTGGGGGGAGTTAGATGAAAGATGAAGAACTTGAAAATATAAGGAAGAATATGTATAATAAACTCCTGAATGCAGAAAATGTGGAGAAAGTGAAAAATATGGATGGAAAATCAGTGGAATTAAATGATGGAAATTTTGACCAGATGGTAAGCAAGCCGGGACTGATGGTAGTTGACTTCTGGGCAGAATGGTGCGCCCCTTGCAGGTTCGTTTCACCAGTCCTGGATGAACTGGCGAAGGAATATGCAGGTAAAATGGTACTTGGTAAACTCAACGTGGATCTGAATCCACGGATTTCAGCAAAATTCATGATAAGGAGCATACCAACAATAATGTTCTTTAAGGATGGAAAACCTGTTGACACAGTAATAGGCGCTCTTCCAAAACCCATGATTGAGTCAAAGATAAAGAAGAACCTGAATTAGTGGATAAGATGCCTAAACAATATGATGTTATAATAGTTGGGGGGGCTTCAGCCGGGTTGTCTGCTGCCCTTTACACCTCCAGACAGAACCTCAAAACCCTTGTGGTCACAAAAGATATAGGGGGCCAGGCACTACTCACTGATTCGGTCCAGAACTATCCCGGGTTCAAGAATATAGGGGGGTTTGAACTTCTCACAAAGTTCCAGGAGCAGGCTACCCTTTATGGCACTGAATTTCTATACGATGAAGTCCTGAATATATCGAAAAATGATGAGGGATTCCTTGTGAAATCATATTCTCAGGAGATCACATCCGAGGTACTCATACTTGCATTCGGGAAAACACCGCGAGATCTTGGAGTACCAGGAGAAAATGAGTTTAAGGGAAAGGGAGTATCGTACTGCGCAGTTTGTGATGGCCCCCTGTTCAAATCAAAGAAGGTTGCTGTTGTAGGCAACGGAGATAATGCCATAGAGGCGGCAAGCTATCTATCATCTCTGGTATCAAACCTGTATATCATCCAGTCTGGAGATAAACCGCGTGGAGACGAGGAGACACTTAATGCCCTGAAAAGCATGAAAAATGTTGAATTTATTACTGGAAGTACTGTTAACAGCATTCTTGGTGAGAAGTCTGTAACAGGTCTTGAACTTAAAACCAGAAATGGAAAAAAAGAATTAGATGCAGATGCGGTATTTATTGAAATGGGATACATTGCAAGAACGGACCTGGTTAAGGATCTGGTGGAACTGAACAAGCTTGGAGAAGTCGTGGTGGACAAATTCTGTTCAACAGGACAGGAAGGGATTTTTGCGTGTGGGGATGTTACTGATACGCCATACAAGCAGGTAGTAATCTCGGCCGGTCAGGGTGCAATTGCGGCTCTGTCTGCATACAACTATATACAGAAAAAGAGAGGTAGGCCAACCTCAAAGACAGACTGGAAAAGTGTACGAATACAGAAAGATGAGAAATCGGATTTCAAACTATCAAGAAATTGATTCTTTGACCAGATGGAAATCCTGAGATTTCTCCTTATGATTTCTCTCCCTGATCTTTTTCGATTCTGATTATGAATTCCCTGGCTCTGGATCTGAATTCATCCAGAGTACCATCATTCACGATCATGTAATCTGCAAGTGATATGACCCTTCCTATACCCCAGGAAAGCTCTCGTTCGTCCCTGCCATTGAGCTCTACTGGATTTTTGACATCGTCCTCCCTGTCACGTTTTAGTATCCTGTCAAGTCGATCTTCGTGATTGGCATAAATGGCAACAACCCTTACGTTCTCGAATTTATTCCTGAAATAATCAAGCTCCTCTACATTTCTCAATCCATCAACGATTGTTTTATCCGGTTCCTTGATGTTTTCAGCTGTTCGTCTGGCCCATATGTCCATACCATGTGTCAGCCTTTCGGATCCTGCGAATTTACCAATACTGTAATCCTTCTGTTCAATGGCATGTTCACGGGAATATTTTCTTACAGTATCACCCATGTGGACATCTACAAACCCCATGGATCTTGCAACCTTTATGAATTCGTCCTTTCCTGCACCAGGCATCCCTGTAACTATCAGCATTCAAAATCTCCCTGCGTTTAATTCAAAATAAAAGAGCGGGTTTATCCAAAAAGGAATCCCATGCCACCTTCAGCGTTCTCTTCTTCTTCCTTTATTTTCCTGTAAATTTCAGAACCTTCCTTTTCAGGAACCGCCTTAATCTCAGGTCCAAGTATCTCAACTACCTTTGTGAATACATCATCTGGTCCTTCTATTACCACTATGGTTGAACCTGGAATGCCAAAACCGGTTCCATCCTTCTGTATTATGGTCTGCCTCCCCACAACATCATCAGAAAGGAGTTTTTCAATCATCTTCCTCTGTTCTGAATTAAGCCGGTAAATTTTGTACATAGCGGGTTAAGCAAATATACAATATAAGAGTGTTGACGGGTCAGGACTGCAGTAATTTGACTTTTATAAGGATTCATAAGGATTTTGTTTTATCTTTGGGGAATTCCAGGAGAATTAAAATTTAACACTTCAATTAAAAAAATATTTGAATTACGTAACAATCTGGTAGGGATGTCAGAAATTGACCTTAACCTCATAATAGGAGGACCGCAG
>JAKBSB010000253.1 GCA_021845155.1 Thermoplasmata archaeon | reverse complement strand
ATATATTATTTCCTCAGAGGCTGCCCGTGATCATATTTTTTATTGTCAGTTGCATTCATTAAGTGTGAAAAGCATTGTCGTGTTTGCCTCCGGGAATGGCACAAACTTCCAGGCAATTGCAGATGCAGTAGCCGATGGAAGACTTGGCTGCAGGATCTCTGCAGTGATCTGCGAAAGAAGAAACGCAGGGGTGCTTGAAAGATCAAGAACCATGGGAATTGACAGTGTTTACATACCATATTCAAGAAATGAACCGGAAAAATTCTTTAAAGATGTCTTGAACCGACTGAATGAATACAAGCCCGATCTAATAGTGCTGGCAGGATTCCTGAAGATACTGGATTCCTCCTTAATTCAGCAGTTTAGGGACAGAATCATAAACCTGCATCCCTCGCTTCTTCCCTGTTTCGGAGGGCCGGGTTTTTACGGATCCAAAGTCCATGAAGCTGTTATAAACAGCGGTGCTAAATACTCTGGCGCAACTGTTCACTTCGTTACCGAAAATATTGATGGCGGCCCAATAATAATGCAGGACATCTGTACTGTGGAGGATGACGATACACCTGAGACGCTCGCGGATAAGATTCATCAGCTTGAACACAAAATTATAGTTGAATCAATAAAGATCATAATTGAGGATAAAATAGAGATTGATGGGAACAGAGTCAGATTGAAAAAATAATTGGACCCTGATCCGGAAAGGACCAGAATTCCAGATATTCAGATCTTACTGGTCTATGATAAACTTGTAACCGTATTCAATGATTCCGCTCTTTCCTTCCTCGGCAATCTTCCTGAACACTGTCCTGACACGTTTCCCAATGTCAACCTCATCCGCGTCACAGTCAACGATCTGCCCTGTGATTGTAGGTCCCTCGTCAAGCTTTATGAGTGCCATGAAATATGGCCTCTGCCGGATGAACCTTGGTGGGGAATCATGGACTATTGTGAAAGAGATTATTTCCCCTTTTCCCTGAAGCTGTACAGGCTTCATTTTACCGATTGATTCCCTGTGGCATTTAGGGCATATATCTCTTGGAGGAAAATATGTAACGTTGCAGTTTCCACATTTTGTTCCCATCAGACGGTACCTGTGCTCGGATTCTCTCCAGAACCTCGATAACTCTCCCATCAGGCAACACCCCCCAGTATATGGACTACAGATGTTGAACCCGTTCCCCCCATATTATGCAGGAGTGCATTTACAGGTGATTTGACCTGCCTCTCTCCCGCTTTTCCTTTCAGCTGTGTATATGCCTCAACAAACTGCCCCACTCCAGTGGCACCGAAAGGATTTCCCTTGGCTTTGAGCCCTCCAGACGGATTTACCGGAATCCTTCCGTTCAGTTTGATTTCATCGTAAACCAGGTCTTTCGCCTTCCCCTTCTCTGCGAAACCGAGATCTTCCAGTTCCATAAGGCCGTAAATGCTGTACGAATCGTGGATTTCCGAGAATGATATGTTGTCCAGCTTAAGTTTTGCCTTTCCAAGTGCTTCCCTTGCTGCAAGAACAGTGGAATCCAGCCTGTAAATGCTCTTCCTGCTGTGTACGGCCAGGTAATCCTGTGAAGCTGCCGAACTTAGAATTTCAACACCCTCGATCCCATTCTTCTTCACGTATTTTTCAGATGCCACGATGACTGCTGCTGCACCGTCGGATACAGGACTGCAGTCCATAAGGTTAAGTGGTTCGGCAACGGGTGTCGCATTCAATGCCTGTTCAAGTGTTATCTTGTTCCGGTACTGGGCATGAGAGTTTTTGGACGCGTTCAGGTGATCATTCACTGATACCATTGCAAGTGCCTCCTTTGGGACATTGAAGTCTTTCATGTATTTCCTGGCACTCATGGCTGCCAGTGCGGCAGGAGTTGCCCCAAGGAATGCCTCCCATTCCCTGTCCAAAACTGAGCTTGTGAGATCAATGATCTCTGATCCGTAAATATCTGTCATTTTTTCAACTCCTCCCACCATCACAACATCGTATTCACCGGATTTTACTGCCAGATATGCCTGCCTCACTGCGGCTCCTCCTGAAGCTGTTGATGCCTCAATCCTTATTGCAGGAATGTTGTTTTCGGCAATCCCCGAAAAATCTGATATGAGTGATCCTATGTTCTCCTGGCCGTTTATTGTTCCTGCGAGACTGTTGCTTCCGTAGAGAACCTCTATTTCCTTTGAAAATATACCTGCATTTTCAACTGCCTTTAATCCAGCCTCGACTGCAAGTTCTCTCAGGGATTTCTCCCAAAGCTCCCCGTATTTTGTCTCTCCAGCACCGATAATATAAGCCTTATTCAATGTCTTCACCCACTATGATCTTTCTCTTGAACTTTGCATACAAGCCATAATCCAGCCACTTTACCCTGCTTATCATTTCCTTGATTGTAGGGGCAGCTTTTCTTTCAAGGTTTTCTATGTGTTCCGTCACAGTTATGTCAAATGCATCTGATCCTGCACCTGAACCGAATGAAACTGCAAGTATCCTGTCGCCCGGGTTGGCAAGATCAAGTATTGCGGACAGTCCCGTCATCATCGACGCTGAATATGTATTCCCTATGAATGGGGTAAGAAGACCGTCTTTATACTGCTCCTCGGAAAATCCCAGAATCTTTGCCGCTCTTGTTGGGAATTTACCGTTTGGCTGGTGGAATACGGCGTATTTGTAATCCTTTGGTGTTGTCCCCTGCCTCTCCATCATCTCCTTTGCAGCCGAAACCACATGCCTGAAATATGCAGGTTCCCCGGTAAATCTTTCTCCATGGCTGGGGTAAGGTTGGCCCTCCCTTCTCCAGAAATCGGGAGTATCTGAAGTCACCGAAA
>JAKBSB010000252.1 GCA_021845155.1 Thermoplasmata archaeon | reverse complement strand
AAGAAATTGTGTAAAGAGCCAGTAAGAGAGATTCCATATATATGGGATGGAGTGGATTCATATATGAGGTTCGAACCGGTTGTTGACGAAGCTGTTGCCGTTGGGGACTCAGATGCATTGATCGTAACTGGGATATGAGCCGTAACAAGAGGTCCAGCCGCCGAAAAATCCTCTTCAGGAACAATGTAAGTTGTCGGATCATTGTGCATTATTATGAGGGGCGAGATGAGCGTGACAACAACGAAGAACAAGACCAGATAAAAGCCAGCTTTACCATATTTGGATCGATAGAAAATTTTCCAGCTTTTTCTCGCATTATGAATTGTAAATTTAATTCTCTCCTTCCTGAAGTTTTTGTTCTCGTCTTTTACATCTAAATTGTTACGTGTATCCATTTTTACACCTTTATCCTGGGATCAATCCATGAATGAATGAAATCTATTATGGAATATGTAAGAATCACTACAAGAGAAATGACAAAAAGTGCCCCTTCTGTTAGGGGGTAATCCTGGGATAATGTAGCTGCATAGAGCGTACTACCCATTCCCGGAACAGAAAAAATAACTTCAACTATAACAGCCCCGCTCATAAGAAAAGCGAATTCTAGGGCCATTCTTGTGGATACAGGTACCATTGCATTTCTGGCTGCGTGATGAAGCATTATGTTCTTTTCGCTTACGCCTTTAGCCTTTGCTGTGGTTATAAAGTCTTCACCGAGAACAGAAACCATTGCAGCCCTCATTGTCAGAAGGTGCCCCATTGCTTCTATTGCAAGGAGAGTTACTACCGGCATTGCCATATCGTATGCAACAGCCTCCAGACTGCTTAGGGTCGGATGTGAAAGATAACTAAGGGGAAAAACTGCTCTCAAAGGAAATATATGATAATAACCCGCAAGGTAAACAAAGATTATTATAGCTATAACAAAGAACGGTATCGAATTTAGAAGTGTAGCTCCGGTGATTATTGCTCCTTCTGATTTTCTGCCTCTCAGAAATGATACGTATATTCCAAGAGGTATGCCTATTATAAAGGACAATACTGCAGCAGTTCCGAATAAAATCAGCGTATAAGGAAGTGCCTGGCTTATGATAAACAGGACAGATTCTCCATTTTCATAATCGTTTCCAAACCGGAATGTGAACATGTCTTTTAGATAGGTTACAAATCCTGCAAAATTGAACTTCCCTCCATACAGGCCCAGTTCTTTCTCAATCCTGATCTTCTCTGCAACACTGGGATGTTTCAATCCGTGCAGAAACAGGTCAACAGGGCTTCCGGGCATAAGCCTGAAAACAACATAGAGAATTATCACAATAAATACAACCAGTATAGCGTCCTGGATGACCTTTCTAATGACCAGGTAAGGATTCATCCGAACTGAATCCTAAAGCCAGTATATAACTATTCCTTTGAAATTGTCGACTATTAAAGCTTTTCAAAAAAGGCGGGGTCTTCTATCTGCCATTCTTAATTCACCCTAAAATGTGAAAAATGAAATAATAGAAATATAGATTCAATCTGTAAGAATCATGGAATCATACAAGTCCAATCCGGATATTTTTAAAGAAAGGGTGGTGTTTCTTTCCAACGACGATGTATGGGAAGTATCAGTTAAAGGTGGCAAAGCCAGGAGAATTACATCAGGCATAGGAGTGATAAACAACGTCCGTTATTCACCTGATGGAAAGTACATTGTATTCAGGGTGATGCGAGGGAATGATGCAGGTATTGCTGACATCTATAAGTATGATTTTCACAGCGGCGAAACTGAAAGACTTACATTTCTTTCTGGTAAAAGCACATCAAGAAGGATGTATACTGACATTGCCGGATGGGATGAAAGTGGGAATCCGGTAATATCTACAGATGTAATGTCTCCTTTCACTGCCCAGACATTCCTATATTCCTTAAGCATTGAAAACCTGTCGTTGAACCCATTAAATCTCGGGCAGGCATCACATGTTATTTTTCATGATGGACACATATTTCTGGGGAGAAACACAATCGATATGCTTCACTGGAAAGGCTATAGAGGGGGAACAAAAGGTCACATCCTGAAGGGAAAACCCGGATCTGATTTTCACAGGCTTTTCAACATCGAAACCCATGTTGCGTCACCGGTTATATGTCAGGACAGAGTTTACTTCATTTCAGATCATGAGGGAAGGGGGCAGATATATTCCACTAACGCAGAAGGAGAAGACCTGAAGCGACATACTGACTTTAAACAGTTTTACCCGAGGCACCTGAATTCGGATGGCAAAAATGTTGTTTTTTCAATGGGTGGGTCCATATACCTTTTCAATCCTGAAGAGAACAGGGCAGACATGATCCATATTTCAATGGAATCCGGATCTAAAAGCAAAATGGAACATTTTGTAAATGCTGGAAAATATCTGGAAGAATTCGATTTAAGCAGCAGAGGAGACATGGTATCCATAATTGCCAGGGGACAGGGATTCATATGCAGCAGGGATCTTGAGACCCAGGTAAAACTAAGGGCAGAGGGCAGGATTAGGCTTCTGAAATTTCTAAATCCTGAAAAGATCATATTTTCGCTGTTCAGCGATGGAAAAGACAGGCTTTGCGTAAGAGAAATACAAGATTCCAATCTGAAAATATGCGAAAAAGATTACGGTCTTATTGAGGGAATATATCCTTCTCCTGACGGCAAGAGTGTTGCAGTGACAAATAACAGGTTCCAGATGGTAATACTGGAAACCGTTTCATTTAAGGAAATATTCCTGGAGGAAAATAAGGAGGGAAGGATTGAGGAAGTGTCATGGTCTCCAGATTCAAGATCCCTGGTTTATACCTTTCCGGTG
>JAKBSB010000011.1 GCA_021845155.1 Thermoplasmata archaeon | reverse complement strand
ATTGCCCTTGAACCCCTGACACCAAAGGCGAACTTGCTGGAAACCATCTGAGGAAGTCCTGAACGTGGTCCCGTGGAACTCATGATGCCAAGAAGTATGGCTCCCAGAAAGCTTCCAATTGCAAGCGCTGCAATGCTGACTTCAATCCCGAGACCAAGATATATTGGAATGAAACCGACCGCAAAATCACCTATGGTAAGGTTTGATGCGAACCATATTGTAAACATTGACCTTGGCTTCAGGTCCCTGTTTTCATTGGAAAGCGGAATAGACAGGTTCTCCTCTGAATCATCCTTCCTGATTTTTACGAACACTTGTTCGGTCATAGACCATGCAGAGCCGCACGTCTTATAAATTTTAGTTTATTGGAAAGAATGGAATTAACTGCATACTTGGACAGTGCCAGCACTGGAGTCAAACAAACGTTAAGATTCGTCGTGAGATGGATAAACCTTTAAGCGCAGAACAGGATTCACTTTCATGAAATTTGGCATCATAAGTCTGGGCAATCATGCAATCAACAGGGTCATGCCTGCCATAAAATCATCAGGTAATGAGATTTCTGCCGTATACAGCAGAAATATGGGTAAGGCAAAAAATGAAAGCGTAAAATACAACTCAAAACCTTATGACAACCTGGACCGATTCTTCAGGGATTCTGAGTTTGACGCAGTCTATATATCATCCCCAAATTTTATGCATTTCGAACATGCTGTGAGGTCCCTTGAACAGGGAAAACATGTACTTCTTGAAAAACAGATGACCCTGAAGAATGAAGATGCAGTAAAACTCGTTGAAATTGCCTCTAGAAGAAGACTGAAACTTGCCCTGGGCTTTCACATGAGGTTCAACCCAGCCATAGAAGACATTAAAAAGATGATTTCAGGTAGTGAAATCGGGGAAATAGCTCATGTGCACGGAACCTGGGCACACCTTTCCAGAGGTACACGAACTAACCCGGACAGTAAATGGTGGTCAGAGGAGGACAAAGCAGGAGGAGGTTCTGTAATGGGAACAGGAGTCCATGTCATTGATACCATTAATTATGTGCTCGGGAAGGAACCCGACATGGTTTATGGAATAAAGAGGCCAAAAGGAAAAGTCATTGAAGATACTGAAACTGTAATAATGCAGTACGGCGATATTGTTGGGGAGGCATTGTCTTCCAGATCCATATCAGGCGCAAGCAACAGTCTTGTCGTTCATGGAAGCATATCAACACTTGTGGCAGAGAATGTTTTTGGGACAACAGTTTCATGTAAACTCAAAAAGAACGATGAGACACTGAAAGAATACAGCGAAGGAAACCTGTACGAGAAGGAGATCAGTGCTTTTGTTGATCTTGTACATGGGAGAAAGAGCGCAATAGCAACGGGAAAAGATGGAGAAATAGTGGTAAAAGTGGTTAATGCTGCCAATGAATCTGACGCGCAAAACTGTACTGTTGTGTTGAAAAAGTGAGATCTTAATATTGAAATTTATCGGTTTCAATTTCTGAGAACAGATGAAGATGTTCTCATGTTTCCTGAATCATGCGAATCTCTTTTATCCATTTAAATTATTATAGCATGATGGATATTAAAAATAAGGTTGAAACACTTCTTTTTTCCTCCAGTGTACCACTTTCAGTGAAGGATATCTCGGACTTGCTTGAGATGCCGGGGCCAGTGATCTCAAAAGTCGTTAGGTCTCTGGTCCGTGAATACGAAAAGAGGGAGGGGGCAATAGAGGTTGCCAGAATTGGGATAAAATACAGGATTCAGCTCAAGCCTGAATATTCCGAACTTGCAGACAGGGTAGCGGAGAGGGAGCTGAGCCGTGAACAGTTGAAGATTCTTGGATTCATAGCGGCAAGAGACCACACAAACCGTACAGATCTTCGTGAAAGGTTTGGAAGCAGGTATGAGGTACTGTCAGATGCACTCCTGGAAAAAAAGTTCATAACTGTTAAAAGAGTGGGAAATGCCGATATTTTTGCTGTCACAAAAAAATTCTTTACTTATTTCAACGTGAACAAAAAGAAACTTGAAGAATTACGATCGAATAACCGTGAGGGACTGAATGACGCAAAATAAGGTACTTCTGGTTGGAAGTGGTGGGAGAGAGGATGCAGTTGCAAGGCAGCTGGTGAAAAGTGGTGCTGCGGTATATTCTGCCATTAAGAACAGAAACCCTTCAATAATGTCGCTATCAGAGGAATACTTGGTGTGTGATGAAACCGATTTTAACAGCATACTAGATTTTGCCCTTGAGAAAGGTGTTGATCTAGCATTTGTTGGACCCGACCCTGTTCTTGAAACACCACTTGTGGAAAACCTGAGGTCAAGCGGCATACCTGTTGCATCTCCTGATAGGAAAGCAGCTATGATAGAGACCTCCAAGGAATTCATGAGAAGCCTGATGACCAGATACAATATTCCTGGAAATATTCCCTCGTGGGTTTTCACCAGCGCCAGAGATCTCAGTTCGTTTTTGATCAAGAGTGGGAAACAGTATGCGATTAAACCCATAGGTCTCACCGGGGGGAAGGGTGTTAGAGTAATGGGCGACCAGATCGGAACCACTGAGGAAGCTATCAGATACGGAACTGAAATTATAGGGAGAGACGGAAAAGTACTCCTGGAGGAAAGATCTGTGGGAGAGGAGTTTTCGTTACAGGTTTTCACTGACGGAACTCACGTTGCACCCATGCCAATCGTTCAGGATTTCAAAAGAGCCTATGAAAATGACACCGGTCCAAACACAGGTGGTATGGGGTCCATATCTGGACCTGACGGTCTCCCATTTATAAGAAAATCAACTGTTGAAAAAGCCCTTGATATACTTGTAAAAATCGTAAATGCACTCAGGAATGATGGGAGACCTTTCACCGGTATTCTTTACGGACAGTTCATGGAGACTGTAAATGGTCCGGTTGTAATAGAGATAAACTCCAGGTTTGCTGATCCTGAATCAATGAACGTCCTGTCTCTGATGAAGACCGATATATGCGATATCTTCTTTGGAATTGCTGACCAAAAACTCAACAGGGATGCCGAATTTGAAAAGAAGGCAACTGTACTGAAATATGTTGTCCCCAGAGGCTATGGAACAAAGCCCGAAGGTGGAATGCTTACAGTCGAAAGGAAACTCCTGCCAGATAACCTGAGGCTTTATTATGCCGCTGTTTCAGGAACTCTTGAAAGAGTGGAGATGTCAACTTCCAGATCTCTGGCGATGGTTGGAATCGCGGATACAATACCCGAAGCGTCAGATGTGGTGGAGGATAATCTGCACATAATCAAGGGGAACTACTTTGTCAGGCATGACATAGGGAGCAGGGATATGATCGAAAAAAAGATGGCAAATAGAATTTTATGACTCTTTTTTATAAAGCAAATACCTTAGAATAACGGTTTAACCCTAATCTGAAATCTCCATCTTCCCCAAAACCCTTGGTGACAGATTTGGATTGGAGAACAGTATACTTTTATTAACAACCGGAATTGGACGATCCAGCACCATTTTTCCACTCACCATCTGTCCCCTCTGGTAGATCATCTCGTCAGATACAAATATCTCAAAATCGCCATCTGGTACTCTTTTAAGTGCACTGTGATAAACTACCCTACCGGATATTTCCTTCTCCTGTTTCAGCACTGAATCGGAGAGAAACATTCCTCTCTGGAGTTCATCGGCATCAACGTTTTTAAGTGCAGCCCCGACTCTTGAACCCGTCTCAGCCTCATCTACATCAACATCATGCATCTGTATGGATCGCACCTGAACCTCAACGTTCAGACCTGAAATGAATAGCTTCTGGTGCTTGCTGAGTTTTCCTGACAGGACAAAGCCCAGAATCACGGTTCCCACGCTCTTTACCTGGAAAAAGTGATCGATGATCACAAGTGTACCTCTCTGCTCTCTCTGCGGCTTGAACTGGATAAGCCTCTCAACTACACCCATGGGGCTTCCTGAATAGATTTCATAACCTTCAAGTACTGTTCCTCTGGCAATTTTTTTCGCCCTTTCGGCATTCTCTTCACTGGATGCAACCATCATTCCGTGTGTTTTCCCCATAAGGTCCAGTGCCATAAGGGCTTCTCCGAAACTCCTGTCAATTGTATCTACTCCAACAATTGCGTAATCGGAGGGGTATATACAGTCTGTGAGAGATGAAAGTTTTTCAGGAAACCTGGATGGTTCCAGGAATGTTGTTATAAGGTCTCCGTCCTTTCTTGAATGTATGGTTATATCACTGTCAGTGTTTTTCTTGGAAACTTCTCTGAGAATCTCAGGAATATTAAAAACGAAAACTGTAAGAGAACTCATAAATCCAGATATCGGGGAAGTATATGGAAGTTATCTGATCCCGGGAAGATCAGGAACCGGAAACCGCAAGATCTGCAAAAACTTCGGCAATTTCATCTGAATCATTGGGAGGATCAATTCTACTGTATTCCATCCCATGGTTACGCACCCAACCTCCAAACTCATAGTCCAGATCGTATTTTATCTCTAGATGGTCGTATACAAAACCAACAGGTATTGTTGTTATTTTTCTTATACCTCTGTCTTTCCAGGTCGTTGCCACATCAAATACGGATGGTTCAAGCCATGATTTTCCGTATTTGCCCCTGCTCTGATACCCAATATCATAATTTTTGATTCCGGTTTTACCTGCAATTTTTCTTGAAAATGAGAAATACGCCTCGTTATATTTTGATTCGTCCTGAAACAGAGGAAGACTGTGCGCAGAGAAGAGAAACAGTGTTTCAGAGTCTGAAACATCGTCTTTGGTTATTCTCTTCTCCCATGTTTTTACAAAACCTTCCTCATTTGAAAATCCATTTACAAATCTGGTCATACAGATGAAATTCTTTTTATGCATTGCCTCTTCCAGCGGTTTTCTGTATGAGTTTACAACATTTTGCGATTCAAATGGGAATAATGGTATGGCTATGATTTCATCTGCTCCATCATTCTGGATGTGATTCACAGCAGTTTCAAGGGAAGGTCTCCAGTGCTTGTTGCCCAAATATACCATGTAATCACCCCGAGAACTCAACAATTTACCAACCTTGCTGACAAGTGAATCAATAATTGCGTTGGATGGCGATATCCCAGCCACCATCCTGTATTTTGCCATATTTTCAGTCATTGCGTATTCAGGAACAGGTTTGCCCTCATAGATGCCGGAAAGGTATTCTGGAACCTCATCAAGACTTGTGGGGGAACCGTAAGCCATTAAAAGAACTGCATGTTTCATACCTATCTTTCCACGCCATGGACTATTTCCACAATTTTCTTAAGAGTTTTCACTTTGGTTCCCGGCAGCACGCCATGTCCCAGGTTGAAAACATACCTGTCTGATGATTTCATGCTTTCAGCAATGAGTTTTGCCTCTAAAAAAGCCCTGGCGGGAAAATTTTCAACAAGTGATGGATCGAGATTTCCCTGGTATCCCATACCTGGTCCGTACCTTTCACTAATATCCCTGAGGTCCAGCCTCCAGTCCAGGCTGAGAAAATCGAAGCCTAATCCTGAAATAACAGGAAGAAGACCAGCTGTTGAAGTACTGAAATAAATCAATGGAACAGAGCCTGATATCTCGGAGACAATATCTTCCAGGTAAGGTTTGACCAAGCTTGAAAATGTATACGGAGAGAGATTTCCGGACCAGCTGTCAAATATCTGGATGGCGATTGCTCCTGACCTGATTTGCAGTTTTGAAACCTCGATGACCATCCCGGTGACCAATTTCATGATACTGGTGAATGATGCGGGATCTGTTCCCATGATCCTTTTTGACATTGACAGATCACGGTCTGAAGAGCCTGCCATAAGATACGATGCTATGGTCAGGGGTCCTCCCACAAAACCTATAACAGGAACCTCAGGATGTTTTTCCCTGAAATACGTTATTGATTTATCAAGCGGATATTTGAATTCAGAACTTATGAAACCATGAAGGTTCTTCATTGATCTTTCCCCGACCAGTGAGTTCCCAATAACAGGACCCAGGTTCTCCTTGAAGTCTACCGTGAAACCCAGACCCTCTGCGGGAAGTATTATGTCCGAGAATATTATTGCTGCATCAACACCCAGCTCCCTCACAGGTTCATATGTTATTTTTTCAATGATTTCCGGGATCATGCACAGTTCCTTTATGGACATTGTTTTTCTGAGATTACTGTAACCCTCCAGGTAACGGCCAGCCTGCCGCATGAACCAGACCGGTATTCTGTGATGATTCCTTCCCCAAAGTGCATCTGTAAAGTCCGACAACAGATATCAAGTCCTATGGTTTTGTTCTCCTTATTGTTCTCGGGTATGGTATGGCTTCCTTGATATTGTCCAGATGAAGGATCCAAAGCACTAATCTGTCGAGTCCCAACCCAAAGCCAGAGTGTGGAACACTCCCGTATCTTCTCAGGTCCAGGTACCAGTAGTAGTTGTCCTTGTTAAGCCCATAATCTTCCATCCTTTTTTTAAGAAGATTGAGGTCGGATATCCTCTCACCTCCTCCCACAATTTCTCCGTATCCCTCAGGTGCAAGCATATCATGACAGAGGATTTCATCCGGATTATCCGGGTCCGGCATATGATAGAAAGTCTTAAGCTTAGAAGGGTAGTGCGTTACAAATATGGGTTGATCAAAGTGCACCATGATTGCCCTCTCTTCGTCCGCCCCTAGATCGTCCCCATACTTCATTCCAAGTCCCCATGATTCGGTCATTTTGATGAGATCTGCGTACCTTATTCTTCTGAATGGTGCTTTTATCCTTTTCAGAAACTCTACATCCCTGCCTAAAGCGTTAAGTTCTTCCGTATTGTTCTTCACTACTTCCTGTACAATGTACTCAATCATCTGTTCTTCCACCTGCATCATATCCTCATTGTGCAGCCATGCAGCTTCCACCTCTCCATGCCAGTATTCAGTCAGATGCCTCCACGTCCTTGATTTTTCCGCTCTAAAACTTGGTGCAATTGTGAATACGTTTTCAAGGCTGAAGATCATGGTTTCAAGGTAAAACTGGGAGCTCTGTGTTAGATATACCTCTTCATCAAAAAATGGAACCTTGAAGAGCGTAGAACCACCTTCAGCAGCGGTTGACACCATGAAAGGTGTATGAACTTCATAGTATCCATGCTTGAAATAAAAATCTGCGAATGCCTTGAAGACGGTTGATCTGACCTTCATCATTGCTGTGAACTCTCTGCTTCTTACCCATAAATGCCGGTTGTCCAGGAGAAATTCCTCTCCCTGATCCTTTGTTATAGGGTAGTTTTCATTTCTCTGGTATAGCTTGAAGTCTTCAATCTCCACCTCATAACCCGTGGGTGCACGGTCATCCTTCCTAAGGATACCCATCACCTCAAGGCTACTCTCTATGGTTAGAGATGAGATCTCCCTATACTTATCATCCTGAAGCTTCCTTGTACTGGCAAGCAATTGAATGATTCCGGTTGAATCTCTTAATACAATGAAAGAAAGTTTGCCGCTACTTCTCGTCCTGTAAACCCAGCCTCTGAGATGAACTGCACTGCCGTCATGTTCCTCATTGAGGACATCCCTGATATAACTCATCCTGCGTCAATGTTTGAAAGCGATAAATATCTTTCTTATATACCATTTCATTTTTGATCTGGAAACATCGATTCAAAATTGAGTGAGATTGGGTAAGAAAATCTATGTGGGAGATGATCAAGTAGCTTACTGTTGATCTTTGATTGCTGGATCAGCTCATATGATCTTTGATAAATACTGTATGCTTTTGTCTCTCTGCCCATTTGATATTGTACCATGGATGCTGATAACAATATTAATCCCTGAAAGTAAGATTTTCTGTTGCCTTCTGATAATTTCCACAAGTTTTCCAGCATAACATGGGATTCCCAGAACCTTTCCTGGAGCATAAGAGATTCTGAAAATTTGAGGAATTCCGTGATTTTGTATTCATTTAAAGGTTCCTTGAATCCACATAACTTTTCAATGGAATCTGGGAATGAAACAAAAAGCAGTTCATGAAGCGATGATACTTCCACAATTGACCTACCAACTTCAATGATGTGTGCGTCGAGTTCGAAGCCATGCGTATTCTTCCTGAATATTGTTTTCTTGAAATAGCCGGGTACTGCTCCATGCGATTCTATTGAAAAATCTGGCTCATGAATATGAAAGATTATTCGCATAAAATTCATACAATTATGAATAGATAATATTTAATGTTTCGAGCAGGAATTCCCCTTTCACAGGAAAGTGGATGGAAACAAGCGAAAGCTTGTTATCAATCCCAGTACACGTTCAACCCTATGACAGACCAATTTTAAAGAGGTGGGATGTCGTACTGCTTCACGCGTGCCTGAGTGTGCGAAGTCACACGACCTACCAGTAGGGATAGAGTTTCTTTGGAATAAAAGAAATTCAAACCTGTGGAAATTCCACCAGCAGTCTTCGAAGTGGGAAGCACTCTTCAAAGCTGGGAGAGTGAGGAACACATTACTCTCAAAATAAATCATATCGAATCCTTGTTTGTAATTTGAAAATTGAAGATGCCACGCAATAATAGCTCTGAGTTAAAAACGCACTATTCCCGGGTTCAAATGTGGGATGATAAGATTGTTGAAATCCGTATTATGGAAAAAATCAACTAAACTTTATGACGCCCATAAATAGCCCCTAGTTTAAAAGCCCAAAATTAATAAAACCATTGAAAATACCGTGAAGTACGGATAGGTGGCAGAGCGGTGATGCGTGGGACTGCAGATCCCATCTAATAGGGTTCAACTCCCTACCTATCCTTTATCAAAGATGGTGCAAGAATTATTATACTTCCTAAGATTATACATTCATGAACCCGGCTACAAGACATAGGAAATTACTGGAAAACAAGAGAGTTGAAAGATGGTATTTCAATGTGAAAGCAAAGTCCCAGGTTACATCTGATAATTATTTAAGGAATTTTGGACTATGGCTTGAATACCTGGACAAGGATCCTGAGAGCATTATCACATTCGCAAGGGATCATTTTGAAGACTTCAAGGGATCTGTATCGGACCAGATAAGAAGGATGGAATCAAAAGGTACAATGGGATCTTCAATTTCTACCAGTATAAAGGCCCTTATCTCTTACCTGAAGTTCTATAACGTCATTGTGAGACTTGGGATCAACATAAAGAATGAGAACCGCAATCTTAACGCTGAAAGGGAGAGAATACCAGACAAAGAAGAACTGTCAAGGATCCTGAGAATTGCCACATTGAGGGAGAGAGTGGCGATCTCGTTGATGGCATACTCAGGGCTAAGACCTGAAGTGCTTGGAAACATTGATGGAATGGACGGTTTGAACATTGGAGACATCATGGATCTGATCATAGACAAGGGAAAGGTAGAATTTACTTCAATTCCGGCCCAGATAATAGTAAGGCCCGATCTGTCAAAGATAAGGACAAGATATTTCACGTTCATAGGCCCTGAAGGATCGGAATACCTGAAGGAATATCTTGAAACAAGAATAGCCAGTGGTGAGCGGATAACAAAAGATTCCCCTGTGATCTTGCCAGTTGAAAAACAATCCCTGGACAAGAAGAACAAATACCTTATGACCGTCCTTCTACTGAGAAGGATCAAGGCCACAATCATAAAGGCCGGTTTTGACTGGAGACCATATATCTTCAGGATCTATTTTGGCACTAATCTGGATAATGCAGAATCGAAAGGTTATATTACGCATCCCTGGAGACAATTCATCATGGGCCATAAAGGAGACATAGAGGAAACATACACTAAGAGAGAGGGCATGATAGATGAAGGGAGAAACCAATACTCAAAGTGTTTAGAGTTCATAGAAACAGAAAAGAAGGGAATCCCTGAGACAAAGCTCAATGAAGAGCTAAGGGGATTTAAGCTCTTGTTCCTGAAGAATGCCGGATACACAGATGAAGAGATAGAAAAGGGAGATTTCCTTAGCCTTGAGGTATCGGAACTCATACAGAAATTAGATGACAAGAAGGCAAAGGGCATGAACAACGGCAATTCTCAAAAGGTTATCAGTGCGAAGGAGGTAAAGGACTACATAAACAAGGGATGGGAATACGTGAACACGCTCCCAGGGAACAAGGAGGTAATAATCAAATTGCCATCCTGATTTAATATAAACCTGGCGAGGATGTGGTGAAAAACTGGTGAAGTATTATATTTACATCGACGAGAGCGGCGATCTGGGGCTATCAGAGAAGAGTTCCAGGGTTTTGGTGATATCGGCACTCATTACCGATACCCCAAAGCAATTAGACAGGATAATTAAAAACGCCAGGAGATATAAATTTAGCAAGGAACTAAGAAAAGCAAAGGAAATAAAATTCAACAAGTCCAGCCCTGAACTCAGAGAATTCCTGATAACGAAACTGAATGAAACTACTGGATGCCAGGCGATTCATTGCATTTTGGACAAGGGAAGGTTGTACAGCCAGTATCTGAAGGGAAACAAGCACAAACTGTATAATTTTGTGGCTGGGTCTTTAGCCAGTGTGATTATATTAGATTCCGATAATGTGGAGGTGAGGATTGACAAATCAAAGGGGAAATATGTTCTTAGAACTGATTTTAACGAGTATTTTGAAGCAAAATTGAGGATGGGATCTAAGATTGGTAAAATAAACATATTTCACAGCTATTCTGAAAATTTTAGTGGCATACAGTTCGCCGATATACTGTCAGGTTCGGCATATCAGAAATTCAATAACGCCGATTCTCACTATGCAGATATGATTGATCATTCAAGATTCCCCCAGACTTTTATAGAATTATGGAAATCGGGGAAATAAGCCAGAGCCAGTTGGTACTGTTTTGCATGCACCTCAAGGTACACTTGACCAACCGGTCTTACCCGTGAATGACACATTAAAAGGATCGGTATAAACTTTATTCCTGCTTTGAACTCCATCTTTAATAACTCTATTTTACAACTGAAGAATTTCTGGATCTGTTTCAGTGCCATCAATCAATGGGGAGACACACCCTCATATATGGGGGGGGGACACACACCCCCCTATATGCTTAATATTAAATCATGAACCTCACATCGGAATTTTTTTGACACCTGGGAGAGGACAAGGCGTGAAACTCTTTCGGACCTGTAAAACCCTGAACTGGCCCATTTCGTGAAGAAGTCCCGGATAATTATTTCTCCTAAAGGATCCCGAAAACTATACATGCAGGTAAGGGAATCAGTGCAGACACGTCTTGAAGGAGACAATGCCTTTATCAAGATCTCTTCATAATTTCCCTTGTCGCATAGTTGATCTATGCTGGAAAGGTATTCCGATTTATCGGACAAAAATCCCTGAAATACTGCATCTATTCACTTGACATTGAATTTCTCAATTATTCCTATCGGTAAATTGTCTTTGAAGAGGGAAAGTGCAACGGACAGAGGGGACCGTCCACTTTCAAAGGAGGTCGGGGCCGGTGGTCCATCTGAGCGTTTCAATCTCAGGTCAAGCCATGTATTTACACTATTACGGGCCAAAGCGATTAATATACTGTAGACACCTCCCGTGACCAGACGATCAGGGTCTACACCGATAGGCTTAGAACCGGATTCCTTAGCGTATTTAAGTGCAATTTCTGAAATGTAACAAAGACCCCAGTACAAACGCTCTATCGTAGAATTCTTATAGTAATCTCTTAACGGATCTGAAATCTCCCTGGGTTCTCTCCATACATATCTTTCAAGGAACGCCCACTTGGACAGTTCTTTTGTAGGAATATCTATATTTGTTTGATTCTTGAACAGTCTTGAGATAGTGCCTTTATTTGCCCATCCCCATAACATGATCTCTATAAGCTCAAGCGGATCGTATATTGCAATCCCTTTAGCTTTATCCCAATTTTCATAACCTTTCATTGGTCCACTTGAAAGCAGATCGATTCTATTTTTTATATTCTCAATCGTATTAGCTTCCTCTGGATTCATCGGATTGTCCGGTAATTCAAGGGAAAAGTCTTTAATTTCTATCCGTTCAGTAAGATCTTCAATTGCAGATAAAAGATAGAGAAAAATGGTCTTATTTTCATCCAGGAAAAAAGGCAATGTATAGGAAAGTTCACCATACTTGGTTTTTTTAATTGAGAGCATCCCATATCTTTCCAGTCTTTCAAGCCCGTGTTTAACTGAACGTGTTCTCCCATCCGTCAGGTATTCACTTAGTCTTAATTTTACCCTATCTTCAAGGACCCCAAAAGGCAGATACGTTCCAGGTTTAAGACTGCAAAGCTCAGAAAATACGGTCATGGCCGTAACCCCTGGATAACTGCTCTTACTCATTCTTATAAGTATCCGTAAAGAATACTTAAACATATTGCTACTTTTATAAAAACGGCATCCGTTTCTTCATCTGCATGTACATATCTCAGCCAATCATACGTAAATGAGAGTGAAACGAAATTGGAATACAAATTGAGAATTAAGCGACAAGTAAGGGGTATAGAAGGTTCTCTTTATCTTTGCTTACCTAAGTATTGGACAGACGAAGCGGGACTTCAGAAAAACGAAGCCGTAACTATAGAATTTGTCAGCAATAAAGAGCTTTTAATCAAAGTTGGAGACCGGCCATGACTGAACAGATCGACATGAGGCCCCTTAAGGAACGGGCCTTCAAGCTCAACGATCCGTCATTGCGAACCTTCAGAGAAATGCTCTTACGGCAACCTGACACAATGAGCAAAGAAGAATTCCTGGCGAAGGCCGGGGACTGGTTAAGGCTATTGGAAATAAAGGAGACCCAATAAAATGACAAAAATAGAAGAAAATGGTAATCTTCAATCCAAGAATACATACAGCGTTAAAAACCTGCCGTTCACTTCCCCGGAACACGTAGAACGCAATTTCTCAATACCTTTTGAACTGAGAAAACGTAAACAGTGGGGGTTAGCGAAGGCGATCTGGAATCCGGAAAGAGGAAAGTATGAGAAATTTCCATTCCAGGTTAGCGGAATACCGGCAAAATCCAATGACCCCATGACGTGGACGCATTTTCATAATGTCAGAAATGCCGAATTTTTGAGCTTCTTTTTTAACTGGGATTATACAGGAATGGATTTTGATCATGTGATCCACGATGGGAAAATAGAGAACTGGGTTTTGAATGATTTTATAAAACCTATTGGGAGCTATACCGAGATCTCAGTATCAGGAACTGGAATCCATATAATTGTAAGAGGACAAAAACCGAGAGGATTAGGTTCCAAGCTCCAGCTTAAAGATGGACATTCGATTGAGATCTACGATTCGGGGAGGTTTTTCCTTCTTACAGGGAATGTTTACATGGATCTCAGGGAGATTAAACCACTGGACCATGAAGCATTCTTTCATGATTATGTAAAACCGGATTTTGAAGGCCCAGATTTGCCAGTCAAGATCGGATCTGGCCTAAATGATGTTGAAGGCATAATCAGGACGCTTGAATCTTACTGGAAAATAGGATCCGGAAACCTTCATTTTCTCATGCTTAGGTTGTCCGGTTATGTAGCTTCTTGTGGTGGATCTGAGGACGATTTACAGCATATCATAAAGGAGCTGGTAAGGAGGACACAGAACGGGCAGTATCGCCCCCAAATTGTGCAAAATGCTTTCAGGAAGTCCAGGGAGAGACTGGAATATAATATGAAAGTGCCAAAAGAACAGCGTTTAAGGGTATCAGGGAGAGAATCGCTCTTAGAAATCATGGAGGTAATAGCCAATGGCAAACAGTGAACCGAATCCGAAAAAAGACATAGAGACCATAGAGGAATCAGCGAAGGGGCAACCACCAAAAAAAGAGGATACAACAGAACTTATCAATGCAATTGCAAGGGACCTTATCGCTTCAGGAAAATACAGGACATTCAAAGATAATGAACAGGTTTACCACTACAAAGACGGCATTTATAACAGGAACGGCGAAACGGCGATAAAACAGACAATACATGAAATGCAGGACGGCAAAGAATCAACGAACATGTGCAATGAGATTATTGGAAAGGTGCAGAGAGGAACTTACACAGATCGTGAGTTATTTATTGAACACGATCAGCATAAAATTGTACTGAAAAACGGGATACTGGATCTTGATTCCCTGGAATTAACAGACCATACCCCTGAATGGCTTTCATTAACTAAATTTCCTGTGAAATACAACAGGGAAGCGAAATGTCCAGGAATTTTGAAATTTATATCCGAAATTGTGCGTCCTGAGGACATTCCACTATTGCAGGAATGGGCCGGTTATAATCTATGGGTTTTCGGTTATCCATCTCAAAAGGCGATCCTCCTTGTCGGGGATGGTGGAAATGGGAAATCAACATTCATAGGGATACTTGAGTCAATGATAGGAAGGCAGAACAGGTCAGCAGTGAGCCTTCATGAGCTTGAAGAGAACAGATTCGCAAAGGCCGATCTATTCGGGAAAGCTTCAAATTTATACCCAGATCTCCCTAATAGAGACTTAAAAAGCACCGGCATGTTTAAGATGCTCACCGGCGGAGACCCGATCAGGGCTGAGGACAAGAACATAAAAGCATTCACATTTCATAACTTTGCGAAGCTTACGTTCTCATGCAATGAAGTGCCAAGAGTACCAGAGGACAGTACAGCGTTTTTCAGACGATGGATCATTGTAGAATTTCCACATTCTTTTGAAGCCACCACTACAGACG
>JAKBSB010000251.1 GCA_021845155.1 Thermoplasmata archaeon | reverse complement strand
TCCGATCTAGATGCAATTGTTACACTGACCGGATCCAAAACTCTTTTTGGCAGGACCACAGATCTTGTTGCTAATGCTGGTTCCCAGTCCCACATAGAAAAGCTGATTCTGGGAATAGTAAAATACCTCATAGTAATCGATTCCCTGCTTGTCATTTCCATTGTGGGATATTCTTACTACATACATATTCCAGTTGGAGACATAATACCGTTTGCTCTGGTAGTGCTCATAACATCTATCCCCGTTGCCCTTCCTGCAACGTTCACGATTGCAATGTCAGTAGGTGCGGCCGAAATGTCCAGGAAAGGTGTCCTTGTAACCAGGTTGACTGCAATTGAGGATGCCGCTTCAATGGACGTTGTATGCCTGGATAAAACCGGAACAATTACAAAAAATGTTCTTAGTGTAATGGAT
Source organism: Thermoplasmata archaeon (assembly GCA_021845155.1). The sequence goes on along the minus strand of JAKBSB010000251.1, from coordinate 2,442 downwards.
CCGGTAACATACAACTGCACTGAAAAGGATCTGTTGAGTTATGCCGTTATTGCATCGGATTCATCAAGTGAAGATTCCATCGATGATGCTATAATTGAGTACGCAAGATCTAAGGGTTACTCTCCGGATCTTTCCAGAAGAACAAGCTTTACCCCATTTGATCCGCATACCAAGAGAACTGAGGCCCTGGTAGAAACCGGGGAAGGTAAAGTGAAACTCACAAAGGGTTCCCCTCCGGTCCTAATGAAACTGTATCCCTATCCAGAGAAAATGACGGACGATGTTGATAATCTTTCAAAGAAAGGTTACAGGGTGATAGCAGTTGCAATAGAGGGGAGCGAAAACAGGATAGTCGGTCTTATCCCTCTTCATGATCCGCCCAGGGAAGATTCATCCATCCTTATAAGTGAACTGAAGGACCTGAGCATAGATTCCAAGATGGTTACTGGTGACAGCAAGGCAATTGCCGGAGAAATAGCATCGCAGGTGGGAATAGGTACGAGGACCTGCGACGTGGCCGATGCCTTGAAAGGTTCCGTGAATATAGAAAACTATGATGTCTTTTCGGAAGTCTTCCCGGAAGATAAGTATGCAGTGGTCAAGAAATTACAGGACGAGGGCCACATAGTAGGCATGACAGGGGACGGAGTTAACGACGCCCCTGCGCTGAAGCAGGCTGAGGTTGGAATATCGGTGAGCACAGGGACAGACGTTGCGAAAGCTGCCGCAAGCATAGTTCTGACACATGAAGGTGTCTCTGATATAGTGGAGTCGGTCAAGAGTGGAAGAAGGATCTATCAAAGGATGCTTACATATATACTCAACAAGATAATCAAGACAATACAGGTTGTATTCTTCCTTACCATATCGTTTTTTATTTTCAGGTTTTTTGCAACCACCCCTTTCGACATAATACTGTTGATCTTCGCCAACGATTTTGTAACCATGTCAATAGCAACCGACAATGCCAGGTACAGCCTCAAGCCTGAGAAATGGGGGACCCGTCATATTGTAACAACATCCGGCATACTTGCGGCTCTTCTCGTGGTCGAGGGCCTGCTGGCACTTTATATTGCAATAAGGCTTGGCCTGAGCCACCCGGAAATAGACACATTCATATTCGACATACTTGTTTTCTCCGGCCAGTTCACTGTTTATATGGTAAGGGAGAGGGACAGGTTCTGGAAATCCATGCCGGGAAAATGGCTTATGATGGCATCTGCTGCAGATATAATTTTTGTTTCACTTATATCATTCAGCGGTATACTCGTCACTGCAATTCCATACACAATGGTCCTGTTTGCAATCGGCCTTACATTTGTCTGGATGGCCTTCATGGACACATTCAAGAACATTATATTCAGGAGATATGGATTATAGGATGAAAATTGTGATTAACAAGCATATAAAATAATAGCATAAAAAAATAGGCAATTAATTTAAATCTACCTAAAAGATAATACATACATGAAAATAATGGTTGCCTTTGACGGGACTAATTCTTCCATTAATGCCTTGAACTACGCTCTGGATCTTAAAAATTCTGCTGACGGATATCTCATAATGTATTCAATCACAGAGAGTAAGGTAATACCTCCATATTTTGGGGAATACAGCGGGGATTTCTTTAATGAAATGGTGGAAAAAGATGAGGAAACTGCTGAAAGTGTAATGGATATGGCCGTGCAAATAGCGAAAAAACATGGCGTAACTCCGGATGTGGAAATAGTTGACATGCCAGGTGAGGATACAGCTGACACAATTTTAAAGACCGCATATAAATTCAAGGCTGATATGATAGTCATGGGTATGCGCAGACTTGGACGTGTTGAAAAATTCATACTTGGTTCGGTCAGTGCAGAAGTTATCCTGCACAGTAAAATAGCAGTGCTCGTTGCCCCGCCTAAAAATGAAGAGGCAGAAAAGAAGTAAAATGCCATTTCCATTTTATCTTCATTGCATGGAAAAAATGGAGTAGATCTTGAAGTGTGCAACACGTGATTTGTATTTTATTTAAGGATCTAACCAGGGTTGTAACCTGAGATTTATCACATAGTATTCTCTATTTTCAATCCAATGCCCATGCCCTTGTTTGCAAAATATCCATGTTCATCTTCACTTACGGCTATGACTCCTGCTATGACACCCTTGAAAAAACCTACCTCTTCTTCCATGATTTCCTGAAGTGGTTTTGTGCCGATTTTTTCATGGATCCTGAAACAGAGAAGCCTTCTGCTTATATCCTCGCCAATTCCGGTTGCCACAACAGCACCCTTTTCACCGGCATATATGCCGGCACCGAATATGGGGGAATCCCCGATCCTTCCCCTTAACATGGGGGAGGCTCCTCCAGTGGAAACGGCAGCGGCAAATTTGCCATTTATTCTTGCAACAGACCCCACCGTATCGCAGGAATCACTGAGGAATTTACTGAATTCAGTT
>JAKBSB010000250.1 GCA_021845155.1 Thermoplasmata archaeon | reverse complement strand
CCTTTGAAAGGACTTACAGGGATTCAATAGACCACCCTGATGAATTCTGGTCAAAGGCGGCCACAATACTAGACTGGGATAGGCACTGGGATAGAGTTCTGGACGACAGCAACGCACCATTTTACAAATGGTTTGTAAATGGTAAATTGAATGTTTCATATAATGCAGTGGATAGACATTTACTTTCACACAGGAGAAACAAGGCAGCCTTCATTTGGGTTGGTGAGAATGGAGAGGAAAAGATCATAACTTACGATGGACTTTACAGAAGAGTAAATAATCTTGCCTTCGCTCTTCAGAATCTTGGAATAAAGAAGGGAGACAGAATTCTTATTTACCTTCCAATGATTCTTGAAGCTCCAGTTGCAATGCTTGCCGCAGCCAGAATAGGTGCAACATTCTCATTCGTCTTTGCAGGTTTTGGAGCCTCAGCAGTTGCAGAAAGGATTGAGGATGCGAAGGCAAAGATGGTAATAACGGCCGATGGTGGCTACAGGAATGGAAAAATTGTAGAGTTGAAGAAAATTATTGATGAAGCGCTGGAACAGACATCAACTGTATCTAACGTTATTGTTGTAAGAAGAACAGGCCATAACGTATCCATGCAGGAAGACAGGGATATATGGTACCACGATGTGGTAAGAGATGGAATGAATTATGTAAAGCCTGTAGAAATGGATTCCAATGATCCACTGTATATTCTTTATACGTCTGGAACAACTGGAAAGCCAAAGGGAGTTGTCCATGGAAATGGCGGATACGCGGTTTGGGTTGCAAACACAATGAAGTGGGCATTTAATCCTGATGAAGATGATAGGTGGTGGTGTGCGGCAGATATAGGATGGGTTACAGGTCACAGTTACATTGTTTTTGCCCCACTTATCCTGGGTCTCACATCAGTGATGTATGAAGGGTCAATAACATATCCAGAGCCAGATCGTCTCTGGGAAATCATAGAGCGTTACAGGGTGAATATCCTATATACTTCACCTACAGCAATCAGAACTCTCATGCGTTTTGGAGAGAAGTACCCAAAGATGCATGATTTGTCAACACTCAAAACTCTTGGAACAGTTGGAGAACCAATAAATCCTGCTGCATGGAAATGGTACTATGAAAACATTGGCAATTCAAAGTGCCCAATTATTGACACCTACTGGCAGACCGAAACAGGAGGCTTTGTAATTGCGCCTGCCCTGGGAATAGGATTGCCACCTCTAAAACCTGGATCTGCATCTTTTCCAATGCCCGGTATTGATCCGGTAATTCTGGACGAAAATGGAAAGGAAGTAAAAAGCGGAGAAAAAGGATTCATAGCCTACAGAAAGCCATGGCCGGGAATGTTTCTAACCCTGAATAATGATCCAGATAGGTTCAAGAGTGTTTATTTTGAGAAGTTCAACGGGAAGTATTACTGTGGTGATTATGCTGTTAAAGATAATGAAGGATATTACTGGCTGCTTGGAAGAGCAGATGAAGTTCTCAAGGTTTCAGGCCATAGACTTGGTACCATAGAAATAGAGGATGCACTTATTTCCTCGAGGGAAGTGGCTGAAGCTGCGGCATTTGGAAAGCCCGATGAAACGAAGGGTGAAAGCATAGTAACCTTTGTGGTCATTAAGGATGAGTTTAAGGGAACCCCAGAAATGATATCAACACTTAGGAAGAGGATCAGGGAGGAACTTGGTCCAATATATGTTCCTGATGAAATACACATAGTAAACACTCTTCCTAAAACTAGAAGTGGAAAGATCATGAGAAGGGTAGTTAAGGCAGTATTTCTGGGTCAACTTCCTGGAGACATCAGTACTTTGGAGAGTTCCGTATCTGTTGATGAGATCAGAACCGCCATTGAAACGTTCAAAAAAGAAACAAACAAATAAATATTTCCAGACTTACAGTAAAAATAACCCCTAATCTATTTTAATATCTATTTTTTTAAGGTCTATTGCACATTCAAAAATATTATTCAGTGCCAATGTGAAATTTATCATTTATTGTTTTTTGAGATTAATTACCTTCTAAATGGGGTAAATGGACATATATACATAGTACCGTTAGATCAATCATCATGGAAAAAATTAATGTGTGCATAGCGGGAGCAACTGGATGGGTTGGAAAGGCACTTACCAAAAGGATTCTTGAATCCAGTGACATCAATCTTTCAGGAGCGGTTGCAAGGAAAGCGTCTGGTATGGATTTGAAAAGTGTTTTTCCTGAGAGTAACACAGAATTAAAATTCGAGTCTTCTATAGAAATGGCTCTTAAAAGAGAAACGGATGTTCTAATTGACTATACATCTCCTGGTGTTGTTAAGAAACATGTGCTCTACGCCATTGATCACGGCGTAAATGTTGTTGTGGGCACTTCTGGGCTAACCGATGAAGATTACAGAGAAATTGAACAGATTGCAACAGAAAAAAATGTTGGCGTCTTTGCAGCAGGAAATTTTGCCATTTCGGCTGCATTGCTTTTACATTTTTCATCGATTGCATCCAGATATATGCAGGGATGGGAGGTCATAGATTATGCATCGTGGAATAAGATAGACTCACCCAGTGGAACGGCACTCGAGATTGCAAACAGATTGTCTTCAATTGGAAAGCCAGAAGATATAATTTCAGAAGAACAGATGACTGGATTCAAAGAAAGCAGAGGGATAGATATTGGGGGCACCAGAGTACACTCTGTAAGACTGCCTGGATTCGTCATCGGTACAGATGTGATATTCGGAGGTGATGATGAGAGGTTAACCATAAAATTTGACGCCGGGACCAAGCCAGAAACCTATGTTGAGGGTACCTTAATGGCAGCAAGATATGTTATACATATGAAAGGATTGACCAGAGGTCTGGAT
>JAKBSB010000249.1 GCA_021845155.1 Thermoplasmata archaeon | reverse complement strand
CTAACCATCGATATTTATATATTGTAATTTGCGGAAAAACTTTGCTGCTGTCTGTTTCATGCAAATATATTATACGATTTCAAAACGCGAGAATGAGTACATAGAGCTTGAATGATAATTATGCATGATCTCACCTTTCCTCAAACTTCATCATCCTTCCATCGCCATATGTCCTGAAGTAGTACCTGAACTCCTTTTCCCCTGAATGTGCACTGCATTCACGTCCTTCACTGTAATTCCCATGAAGATCTACGCTGTCTATGGTATCCCATCCAGTCCTCTTCTTGACCTCCTCCACCATATTCTGGAAAATATCCGCGCAGATGTTACAGCAGAAGAACATGTCTTCACCCTCAATTTCCCTGTGATACTCCCCCCAAGTGGCATTGCAGAGACCACAACCTTCATTGTTGTTTGTTTTCAATCATTTCACCTCTTTCAAGTCTCGCTTCAAGGTATTCTGAAAATGCACCGGTCGAGAGAAGATATGACCCCTGTATATCCTCCACATTCTCAGGATTGCAGTATTTCTCCACCAGATCCAGTGCAACATATGAGTGAGAAACATCGGCCTCATATCCTTCCCTGAGGAAATCCCTGACCGCTGGAGTTGTCTTGCCATTCGAGAATATCTCAGGGTCGAAGTAGGGGTACCTGGCTCCATACCTCCCAAGATCACGGTTTGCCACGAGTTCCAGGGAATGCATTGCCGCCATTGTCTCTATCCATGTCCTTTCAGAGGCTATCCTGTTCCATATTGATACGGATCTTTCCGTGGCAGGCAATGGAACTGACTTCAGGATTTCCTCCTCCGGAATGCCAAGCGATTCTCCCATTCTTATGAGAAGTTCGTGGTGGGATGGTTTATCTTTTCCATAACCATGAAGTTCCGTCATGATGTTTTCCAGTTCATAATCCTGAATCTCTTCCAGATCGGTCTTTGCCATAACATAGGAGCATGACTTAATCCACTGCTTCAGAAAATGATGATGCTCAATTACATAGCCTTTCAGCACATTTTCATTGTATGTCTGCATGGCAAGAATGAATGGATGAGGGCTGGATCCCCTGAAATGATCCACAAAATCTTTTATTATCCATTCCTTTATGCCTTTTCCGTTGAGTGAGTAATATTTTTCAAGCATTGATGAAAGCTTCTCAGCATCGGATCTGACCCTTGTTAAATTCCTGTTCATCCATGAAATATGTTTGGAATCACTCTCTTCTGCAAGTGTTGTGAAGTGCATGGCAAGATCCATGTATTTTCCTCTTCCAAGTCTCAAACCGCAAACCGGACAGTCGACCATGTGTAATGCATGCATGTTTGCTATTAATCGCTTTTGAATATCCAGTCCGCACCCATTCTTAGACGTGGAAGAATTGTACTTCAGTGGCCCGGTATAATTCCCGTTGTATAATGAAGTGGAAATAAGAAAATGAAAGATAAAATGAAGTATATAACCACAAGTATTATCCACGCTATGATGGCAATGAGGAAGCCGCTTATCCAGCCGGTTCCGACCATGCTCTTTATAACGTATATCATTCCCAGCAGCCCCACTATAAAACCGACAACCGGAGTTAATATGCTGAAAATAAGAAAGAGAATTGCAAACGCTATGATTGAGAGAAGAGCGATTGCCATACCTCTACCCAGTGAGATTTTTTTACTGACAACTACAGATGTGGACAGTTTTATAACAAAACCGTCTATGATCCAAGAAATCAGCAGCGTAAATATTAAGCCGAGAGCCAGCGCCATGGAATCTATGAAATATGGAAACACGGGAGTAGATCAATGGCATACTCTTATTATTTTGCATGGATATTTATTGAAGCAATCTATAATAATAACAACATCCACCCAAAGGACGCTAGAATGGGTAAATTAAAGATTAATTTGCATGAGTCATAATAAATCATACTGATGCCTGAGGCCATCTCCATGCATCAGAGAACATAGAAATAGACAAGTGCGGCAATTCCCATAGATATGATTGCTGCACCTATGTAATACGGAATGAGATTCCTCCTTCTGGGGGAAAGACCGAATTCCGAGTAATCGTTAATGCTGGAATAACCGTGTTGGTTTTTATCGCTATCCTCATTTTTACTTCCACTGGAAGCTGTTGCAGCACCGCCATTCTGTGCCTGTCTTCTCCTCCCCAGGCTCATAAATGGGAAAAAGAAGAAGAATGGAACAAAGCTAACAATACCGGACTGGGAGGGAAATAATCTCGGTATTATTACGTATATTGAAAGCATAGCGACAAGATAAATGCCCCAGAATACAAGCAGGTACGATCTTCTTTTCACTTGAACCACCATTGTATTTCAGGATATATATTATTCTTTACGCAGAGTAGGCAAAAGCCATATTAATTAACCATGTAAGCCTCTTTGGCATAATGGACGTATTCAATAAGTTTACGGGACATCTGCTAAGATCCTATGATACCTCAGACAGAGCCTCCATGGGAAGAGTTATAAATCAGGCAAGAAATGCTTTCGGTACAGCTGGCACGTTGACCGTGAACGAAAGAAAAGAGGCACTTGAAAAAATGCTGGACCGTGTAGAACGGGACCGGGACTCACTTTCAATTCTCATTTCTGAAGAAACCGGCAAGCCAGTTTCTCTTTCACTGGAAGAGATTCAAAGGACATCGATCGTGATAAACACTGCAATACAAACTCTGCACAGGAGTTTCGGTGGGTCATTGAATTCCACATTAAACCAGTCACCCGGAACCTATGCATTTCACAGAAAATTTTCAAGAGGTACCGTGGCAGGAACATCTGACTGTGGAAATCCGCTGTACAGATCAGCCCTGAAGATTTGTGCATCAATTGTTACAGGAAA
>JAKBSB010000248.1 GCA_021845155.1 Thermoplasmata archaeon | reverse complement strand
AGAATCTTTCCAGGGCCAGTTATGATGATGTCCTGAACATGATTTCAAAAGTCGGATTCTGCAAGGTTAAGGCGAGAAGGGTCATTGATCTCGCGGGCATAATTGTCAACAGATACGAGGGAAAAGTTCCGGAAAACAGGGAGGAACTCATGACCATACCGGGTGTGGGGAGGAAGACCGCAAATGTCGTACTTTCTGATTCCATGGGAATACCTGCAATTGCTGTTGACACACATGTGCAGAGAATCAGCAAACGCATAGGATGGTCAAGAAGCGATGAACCTGAAAAGACGGAAGAGGCATTGATGAAGATTGTTCCCCGTGAAGAGTGGGTTGGATTCAACCCGGTTATGGTTGAGTTCGGAAAGACCGTCTGCAGGCCAGTTGGACCAAGATGCCAGAAGTGTCTCATCAATAAATACTGTGATTTTTATTCAAAAAAATCTGAATAGAGAATTCAAACAGGATTGGGCTTGAACCTCTCCTTTGCATCCTCTATTATTGATGTGACCTTTTTCCTCCAGCTTATGAAAACCTCCGAATTTCCCGGGTATTCCTCATATAAGCTGTTGAGTTCCTTCATACGGTTTATGGCATATAGCATGTTTGAGAATGCGTTTATGTTGCTCATACCTCTCAGCACAAACTTGAATTTGGAAGCAAGGCTCAGTTCCGGAACAAGACCAAGAGTTATGTCAGATGCCTCCTTTGTGGTTAGGAATTTCTTCATTCCATAATTTATTATATTGTTGTTCAGAGATTGCAGGTATATCCTGAAAACTTCCATTCCGGCAGTTCTCTTCCCGTACGCATCGTTATAGTCAATGTTATAATTCCACAGACCTTCTGTGCTCACGTCACCATTATCTATGGCCCTGGATGCATTCTCACCTGCGAGTATACCCGAAACAAGTGCTGGCCCTATTCCACCGGCACTTATTGGATTTGGCATGGTCATGCTGTCGCCTGCGCCCATATAGCCGTTGAAAACAAGACTCTCCATCTGTCTTCTGACAGGCACGGACCATATGCCCTTTCCATTTCCGTTTTTATTCCACAGTTTGAGATTTTTAAGGGTTGGATTCCATTTCACATAGTTATCAATCAGGGTCTGAAGATTGTCCTTCCTGTTCATTTTTGAATTCCTTATATCAAGACTCCTTTTCTGCACGCCCAGTCCAATGTTCACCCTGTTTCCGCTTTTGGGAAAAACCCAGCCATACCCACCTGGAGCTATCTCATTATTGAGGTGGATGATCGCGTTGTCAGGATCGTAAAAGTTCAGGTCCTCATGATCCAGATCAAACTCGTATATGTACCTGCCCGTTGATTCAATATCATCAATGTCAACAGATCTGTCAACGAAAGGGTTTTCCGGAAGATTTCTCCTCAGAACGGTTGACACACCGAGTGCATCTATGACCACTTTTGCCTCATACGTTACAATTTCATTTTTTTTGTTTTTTCCCTTTATGCCCATAAGAAAATTGTTTTCCACAACAGGGCCCTGCACCTCAAATTCGCTCTGGTATTCAACACCGTTCTTCAGTGCATATTGCAGAAGTTTTGCCTCAAATTCAGGCCTGTCCAGTGTATATCCCACACCATCAAAGGGAAACCTTGATTCCATGTCTGGGGAAAGAGCTATAACTCCGTCCACCCTTCTGTCAAGCTCTGGTTTTCCAAAAGTTATTCCCGTCTTCCTCTGCACAAAATCTATGTGTGAACCGGCAACAGCATCACCGCATGTCCATCCCCAAACGGTTTTCTTTCCCACTTCGGCTTCCCTGTTCCTGTCCAGCAGAAGTACCTTTTTTCCTTCTTTTGCTGCCATTGCTGCGGCCAGTGATCCGGAAAGACCGGAACCCGCAACAATGATGTCGTATGAATGATTCGAATCCATAATAATCAAGCTTAGGGTCTGAATATAGGTTCATATTTAAAATTTGTTCAGAAGTTTCTTGATCAGTGATGCATTTCCTGTTTCATGAAAAGTGGATGCAATATTTTATCAATAGAAGATCTATTTAAACCCTTAAGGAAAAATTATGGAATATGATGTTGTTATCATTGGATCCGGACCTGCAGGAACTGAGGCTGGCAAGGTTCTCGGTTCAAGGGGTTTCAGGACTGCCATCATCGATTCCCGTAATGAAATAGGCAACCCCATAAGATGCGAAGAACTGACTGAAAGGTCCACTCTGGATTTCCTGAAGGTATCGGATCTGGAAAATATAATGTCCAACACTTTCCAGAACATATATCTCAGTTTTAAAGGTGGCGTGAATGACCTGACAGTAAGATTGAAAGATGATAAGTTTGCCGTGTTTGAGAGGGACAAATTTGATAAGGAAAATACGGCAAGAGCTGCCCTCAATGGCTGCGACGTGTTCATCCGCTCATTGTATGTGGGCCATTACAGGGGAGAAAATGGAAAAATAGTGGTAAATGTAAGAAGAGGAAATCAGGACATTCAGTATACATGCAGATTCCTGCTTATGGCCACTGGAGATTCTGGCAACTGCGGGAATTTACAATATAAGATTAAAGTGATTAGCCATCGTGTGTTCATGGCTGAAAAATATTCCACGGAGTGCAGAATTTCCCTGGATATGGATACACCCATGAAAGCCGCATGGTATATTCCCAAGAGATACCCGGAGGCAAACATGGGGATTGCTGCTGTGTCAGATGGTCTGTACAGCTGGGATCCTGAGCCGGAACTGAAACTGTTCATGAAAAGTATAACAGGTGAGGAAAAATATTTTTCAACCTACAGTTTCAGCTGGGAAACTGTTTCACCCAAAAAATCAAGAACTATTGTGGATGGCATGGCTTTTGCGGGAGATGCGGCATGTTTGAGGGATCCTCTTA
>JAKBSB010000247.1:2202-2881 GCA_021845155.1 Thermoplasmata archaeon | reverse complement strand
TTTCTGATTACAGGCGCTTCTGTTGCCGTTATCATTGTCATATATGTTATTGCCTACCTGAAACTGGCTGGTACACTGAAATTACTTTCGGCCGAGCTTTCAGTGCCGAAGCTTGGAAGTGCTTCCACATACCTCAAGGTTTCGATGGTACTTTCTGCCATAACGTCTGTAATTGCAATTGTTTCTTTCTATTTCACCCTGCATACCCTCATAATATCTGCCCCGGCAAATGGTAGTGTTGGACTCACCGGATCGCCGGCGTTTGATCTGCTTGGTGGCCTCATATATACCTTTCTTGCCGCCATAGTTGCCTTTATTTTTGAGCTTTTGGCTTTTCATGGGGCTTATTCTGGCATAGATGAGTTTTTTGCAGTGGCAGATTATAAACTTCAGAACAGGAACGTAAAATAAATGCGGCTTGAGATGATCCAATTTATTTCAGAAGCTTCCCAGTAGCTATTTTCCATAGATAAAGGTCAAGTATTCCAGGCTCGAGCGAAACTGATTCTGCAAACTCCAGTATTGTTTTTTCAGTCTCAAGATAATTTTTCCTGCTACCCACCAGGAATCTGCGTTCCGGATATTCATTCTTAATCATCCGGAGAATGTGCTTGTCAAGAATTGAGAAATCGAATATGCCTACGTTCCTCAGGAAGTGTGATGCCTCCTTGTAACCAAT
>JAKBSB010000247.1:0-2192 GCA_021845155.1 Thermoplasmata archaeon | reverse complement strand
CCCTGTCTTTCATTGCAAGAATCCTGGGAAGTTCATCAACAATCCACCTGGACTGCACGAGGAATTTGCTCCTTACGTTGTAGAACCTGTATTTTGCCTCCTTGAGTTTTTTTCTCATTGTATCCTCATCAAAGTTCAAAAACCCGTCTATTCCTATTATTTCCTGGGTTCTTATGCCCATGTCTGCAGATGTGTTTGCTGTGAGAATACAGAAACAGAGTTCCCCGTAAATGAATTCAGGCGAAGACGTTCCCGCCCTGATGAAGTCCAGTTTCCTGTTTTCAACCGCAGTGCGAAATTCTGAAGACATCATCTCCCTGACGGTTTTCAGGACGCCACCGTATTCGTGAATTTCCATGTGCACCTCAATCATTGATCGGATGGATATAAAAATTGGTTCGGGATTATTTCCCTGTTGTTTAAAAAAAATAGTTTTTGTTGGTATTTCCTGTAATTAAGCCTTGAAAATTTCATACATTTTTTTGGCTTTTTCCAGTCTCTTCTCCACATGTTTCCAGTCAACATTCTTCATGAATGCGTCCAGGTATGGAGCCCTCTTTGGTCCGTAATCGGTATAATATGCATGTTCGTATACATCAAGCGCAAGAAGAACTACTGCATTCCATATGCCGTTTGTGTTATGCACATCAGCACCTATGTTCCTGAGTGATCCTGTGTTCAGATCAAACACCAGAAGTGACCATCCCCTGAATGCAACTCCTGTTGCCTTGAAATCCTCAACCCATTTCTCATAGCTTCCGAAGCTTTTTTCGACCTCTTTCTTGAATGAGTCCGGAACCGGGTTGTGTTCCTTGTTCAGGTTCTGGAAATACAGCTCATGGAGAAGTGAACCATCAAAGTTGAATGTCTCTTCCAGCTTGAGCTCCCTGAATTCACTGTAATTCTGGTTTGCCTTGCTCCTGTCAACAGATGGAAGCTTCTCCCATATTTCGTTTAATTTGTTCACATATCCTTTGTAATGTGTTTCAAAGTGGTATTCTATCTGCTGATCTGATATGCCTTCCAGTCCCTTTGGCTTAAGGTTGTCCTTTGCATTCCATTTTTCTGACATTTTTTCACCTTTTTTCAAATTTCATTAACCCTTAAAAATCTATTGTTATTTCGTCCCTTGCTTACAGGATGCCATTTCATTGCTCTGGCATAAAAAACCAAGTAACAGAGCCAGATATTTACGAAATAATTTCGTTAATTAATTGATCATCCAGATCTAATTCAATTTCATTTGACGAACTCATTTGACGAACCGATCAAGAGTCATCTCAGGGCATGGTTCCATGCTTATGGATACCTGCCTGGAATCCCTTTTCCTTGAAAGCCATTCTTCAAGAGATTCCTCGTCTGCAGTTCTTGCCTTGGTTATCTCCATAGAACATCCAGCGCAATAGAGCCCGTTAAAAATAAGATTTCCACAGATTATGCAGTGATGTTTCATGGACATAGTACTGCAATGGCAGGAGTATTAAAGATTTTTACTTTCACCTGATTTTGGCCTGGCCACTTTATAAATTTGATCCTGAAATGTTAAGCTTCTGTTTTCGAATCACGTAACTGGCATAAAATGCAACACACTGAATTTTTTAATTTGAAAACTTTTGGAATTTATATATGACCCATAAAAAGGATCAGTCGTCCTTGTAGGTCGTGTCCACATCTGTTCCACCGGTGAGAAACAATGACATTTCACTGTAGATATCCTCAAAGCCTGACATTTCCCTTGATGATACTGGAAATATCTTGGAGTTTATTCCACCGTTCCTGAATGCCTCGAGTATATTGAGAAAATAATCCTTGAGCATCTCCTGCTTCTCTTCCATGAAGGCATCCCCCAGTATCTCCGGCTCTCTTTCCCATGCAATTATATTGTCAATATCTGTCTCGGTTATGAGATCGATCTTGTTCAGTACGAAGATCATGGGCTTGTAGAATCTAGACATTATTGAACCGTAGAGCATCTTCTGTGATATGTAGCCTGAAGGGAACGATGAAAGGACTGCGTCGGATACAAAGGCTATCATGGCCTTGTTGCCTGAGAGTGAATTCACCAGGTACGGGCTGGAAGGCCTGAAGCTGAAAAGTTCGATCTGGCCTGGTGTGTCGAATATGACATAATAGTCTGACAGGTCTTTCAGGGGTTCTGCGATATCCTGGACATTTTCCAGAAGCAGATCGGC